>CAZUKJ010000196.1:0-3020 GCA_964620855.1 uncultured Oscillospiraceae bacterium | reverse complement strand
GGCGCCGATGCGCTGTTTGGCCCGGCTTATAAGGGTATCCCGCTGGCCGTTACCGCCGCGGCAGCGCTCTACCGTGAGTATGGTCAGGATTATCCGTACTGCTTCAACCGCAAGGAAGCCAAGGACCACGGCGAAGGCGGCAACATGGTCGGCTACAAGCCGAAAGATGGCGACCGCATTGCGATCATCGAAGACGTCGTCACAGCCGGTACGGCTGTCCGCGAGACCATTGCGCTGTTTCAGAATGTGGCGGATGTCAAATTCACCGCGCTGTTCGTTTCCGTTGACCGCATGGAGCGCGGCACGGGCGAGAAGTCGGCGCTGGCTGAGCTGCGTGATGACTACGGCATCAATGTCTTCCCCATCGTGACGGTTCGTGATGTCATTACACACCTGCACAACCGCGAGGTTGACGGCAAGGTCTATATTGACGATGAGATGAAAGCGCGCATGGAGGCATACCTCGCCGAATACGGCGCAAAAGCGTGATATAAAATGAGAGAATCGATCTATGTCAAAGGCGCGCGCGAAAACAACCTGAAAAATATTGATATCGAGCTGCCGCGCGATCAGCTGGTAGTGCTGACCGGTCTGTCCGGTTCAGGCAAATCCAGCCTTGCCTTCGACACGATCTATGCAGAGGGCCAGCGGCGCTATGTCGAGTCGCTTTCGTCGTATGCGCGCCAGTTCCTCGGCCAGATGGACAAGCCGGACGTCGACCTGATTGAGGGGTTGTCGCCTGCAATTTCCATCGACCAGAAAACGACGTCGAAAAACCCTCGATCTACGGTCGGTACGGTCACGGAGATCTACGACTATCTGCGCCTGCTGTGGGCGCGCGTGGGTGTGCCGCACTGTCCGAAGTGCGGCCGTGAGATCCGCCGTCAGTCGATCGACCAGATTGTCGACCGCGTTATGGCGCTGCCGGAGGGCACACGGTTTCAGGTGCTTGCGCCGGTCATCCGCGGAAAAAAGGGCGAGCATGTCAAAGTGCTCGACGACGCCCGCAAATCCGGCTTCGTCCGCGCCCGTGTTGACGGCAGCCTGTACGATCTCGGCGAAGAAATCAATCTCGATAAAAACAAAAAGCACAACATTGAGATCGTCGTCGACCGTCTGGTGATGCGCGGTGAGCTGACCCGCCGGTTGACCGATTCGATCGAAACCGCGTCGCATCAGTCCGGCGGCCTGTGCATCATCAATCTCGTGGAAACCGACGAGGATCAGATGTACTCTCAGAACTATGCGTGTGAGGACTGCGGCATTTCCATGCCGGAGATGACACCGCGCATGTTCTCGTTCAACAACCCGTATGGCGCGTGCCCGACCTGCGGCGGTCTCGGCTGCCAGATGCGGGCAGATGCCGCGCTTGTAATTCCCAATACGTCACTGTCGATTATGGACGGTGCGATTGAGGCTTCCGGATGGGGCAACGTCAAAGACGACTCCATTGCCCGGATGTATTTTGAAGCGCTTGCGCAGCGCTACAAGTTTAAGCTGACCGCGCCGATCAAAGACCTTTCCAAAGCGCAGATGGATGTGATCCTCTACGGTACGAAGGGCGAAAAGCTCAAGCTCCACTATGACCGTGGGAACGGCAGAGGGACGCTGGAGCAGCCGTTTGAAGGCGTGCTGAACAACATTGAACGCCGCTACCGCGAGACACAGTCGGACGCCATGCGCCGTGAACTGGAAGAGTGTATGGCGGAGCATCCGTGCCCGGACTGCGGCGGCGACCGTCTCAACGAGATCGCCCGCGCGGTCACCGTCGGCGGCATGACCATCACGGAGTTCTGCAAGCTGTCGGTTACGGAAAACCTTGCGTTTATTGACAATCTTCAGCTGACCGGCGCCGAGCGAATGATTGCCGAGCAGATCCTCAAAGAACTGCGCGCGCGACTGGGCTTTTTGCAGTCGGTCGGTCTGCAGTATCTGACACTGAGCCGCGCATCGGAAACGCTCTCCGGCGGTGAGAGCCAGCGCATCCGTCTGGCCACGCAGATCGGCTCGAGTTTGATGGGTGTTTTGTATATTCTTGACGAGCCGTCGATCGGCCTGCATCAGCGGGACAACGAAAAGCTGCTTGAAACGCTGGGCCGTCTGCGTGATTTGGGCAACACACTGCTTGTCGTGGAACACGATGAAGATACCATGCGTGCTGCCGACTATATCGTCGACATCGGACCCGGCGCCGGCATCCACGGCGGTGAGGTCGTGGCGCAGGGTACGCTGGATGACATTCTTGCCGAGCCGCGCTCCATCACCGGTCAGTACCTTTCCGGAAAGCGCCGCATCCCGGTGCCGACGGAGCGCCGCAAGGGAAGCGGCAAGTTCCTGTCGTTCTACGGCTGTCAGGAAAACAACCTGAAAAACATTGACGTCTCCATTCCGCTCGGCACATTTACCTGTGTGACCGGTGTTTCCGGCTCGGGTAAGTCGAGCCTGGTTGGAGAGATCATTGAGAAGAAACTGGCCGGCGAGCTCAACCGTGCGCGTGTGCGCGCCGGTAAGCACGAGCGCGTAGAGGGCCTGGAACATCTCGACAAGGTCATTAACATTGACCAGAGCCCCATCGGCCGTACTCCGCGCTCGAATCCGGCAACGTATATCGGCCTGTTCAATGACATCCGCGATCTGTATGCCTCGACGCAGGAGGCAAAGCTTCGCGGCTACGGCCCGGGCCGCTTCTCCTTCAATGTGAAGGGCGGCCGCTGCGAGGCCTGCTGCGGCGACGGTCTGGTAAAGATCGAAATGCACTTCCTGCCGGATGTCTACGTCCCGTGCGACGTCTGCCACGGCAAGCGTTACAATCGGGAAACGCTCGAAGTCACCTACAAGGGCAAGACGATTGCAGACGTGCTGGACATGACGGCGGACGAGGCGCTCGGTTTCTTTGACAATCTGCCGAAGCTCCGCCGCAAGGCGGAGGTGATGGTGCAGGTCGGGCTGGGCTATATCAAGCTCGGCCAGCCGTCCACCACGCTCTCCGGCGGCGAGGCGCAGCGCGTCAAACTTGCAAC
>CAZUKJ010000195.1:0-3046 GCA_964620855.1 uncultured Oscillospiraceae bacterium | reverse complement strand
TTGCCACACCAGCGTGCGCGCTGGTTCGCAATGACAAATTTGGTGGCTTGGGTGCATGAAAACTCACCTCGGTGCGCAATGACATCCTTGTAGAATTCGTGTGCAAATAGTCGCATCGCACTCTCAATTCTGTCATTGCGAGGCGCGCAGCGCCGTGGCAATCCGTCCCCCTCGTCCCCCTCCGCGCCACCAACGGTGCCGGTAGGGGCGATCTGTGATCGCCCGCCTGACACCAAGCCCGCACCGCGCCCGTCTTATGCACTGCGCTCTCAGCTTTGTCATTGCGAGGCGCATAGCGCCGTGGTAATCCGCGTCCTTTTCTTCCGTCCTCTCTCATTGCTTCTCCCTTTGGGGTTACGGATTGCCACACCAGCGTGTGCGCTGGTTCGCAATGACAAATTTGGTGGCTTGGGTGCATGAAAACTCACCTCGGTGCGCAATGACATCCTTGTAGAATTCGTGTGCAAATAGTCGCATCGCACTCTCAATTCTGTCATTGCGAGGCGCGAAGCGCCGTGGCAATCCGTCCCCCTCGTCCCCCTCCGCGCCCATATAGCTCTGATGAGGCAGGCAGTAAGGCGCGATGCAAAGGCAACACGCCGCACCTGTCTTTGATTGCAAAATTTCTTTTGATTTCTGCATCCATGCCTGCCGGTTTTGTTGTATCGCGCCGGTTTTTGTGTTAGAATAGCACAAACGGTTAGGAGGCATCATGGTATGAATCTGCGGAATCTGATTGACATTGAAGACCTGACAAGAGAAGAATGGGAAGAGCTCTACGAGCTGGCCAGCCGGATCATCGCCGATCCGCTCGCCTTCAACACGACCCTGCAGGGCCGCGTCATGGCAAGCTTGTTCTATGAGCCGAGCACCCGCACGAACTTCTCGTTCCAGACGGCGATGCTCCGCCTCGGCGGCAGCGTCTTCGGCTTTGCCGACCCGAACTCCACATCTGCCGCCAAGGGCGAGACGATGAAAGACACCATCAAGATGGTCGGCGCTTACTCCGATATCATCGTTATGCGCAGCCCCAAAGAGGGCGCGGCCAAAGCCGCGTCGCTGTATTCGGAAGTGCCGGTGATCAACGCCGGTGACGGCGGCCACATGCACCCGACACAGACGCTTGCGGACCTGACGACGATCGCACAGCGCCGCGGCACGCTCGACGGGCTGAACATCGGCCTGTGCGGCGACCTGAAAAACGGCCGTACCGTCCACTCGCTGATCAAAGCGCTGAGCAAATTTCAAAATACGACCTTCTACCTGATCTCCCCGCGCGATCTGGCCGTGCCGAACTATATGCTCGAGTTCCTGCATGAGAACAACCAGAAGTTCTGCGAAGTCACCTCGCTCGAATCGACCATTCCAATCCTCGACGTGCTCTACATGACCCGCATCCAGCGCGAGCGCTTCACCGATCCGTCGGAATACGACCGCCTCAAAGGCACTTATGTCCTCACCCGCAGCAAGCTTCAGCGCGCCAAGCCGGAGCTGCTCGTTATGCACCCGCTGCCGCGCGTCGACGAGATCGCGCAGGATGTGGACGATGATCCGCGCGCGGTCTACTTTGAGCAGGCGCGCTACGGCATGTTTGCCCGCATGGCACTTCTGACCAAGCTCATCGAGCAGGGCCGCAAAAAGCCTGACCCGGTCACGGTCGGCGAAGGCCCGCTCTGCCACAACCGAACCTGCGTCACGCAGACCGAACTGTACCTGCCGCCGCTGACGAAGGAAGTCGGCGGAAAGTGCTGCTGCGCTTACTGCGATAAGGAGATTTAAATGGAACTCGGACAGGTTTGCCTCCGCCGCGGCGAGGAACGCGATATCCGCGCCGGCGCGCTTTGGATCTATGACAACGAGATCGACTGGATCGACGAAAACTGCACCGACGGCTCAATCGTTGATATCATCGACAGCCGCAGGCGGTTCGTCGCCCGGGGCTACTTCAACGCAAAATCAAAAATTGCCGCGCGCGTGCTGACGCTCAGCAAAGACGAGGTCATCGACCGCAGCTTCTTCCGCAGCCGTATCGCGCGTGCCAAGGAGTATCGGGAGTCGCTCGGCTTTTCCGACTCTTACCGCGTCGTATTCGGCGAGTCGGACGGCCTTCCCGGCCTGACGGTCGACAAGTTCGGCTCGTATCTGTCGTTCCAGATCGCCGCGCTCGGCATGGAAGTCTGGAAGCAGGATCTCATCGAGATCCTTGTGGAGCTCTTTCAGCCCGAGGGCATCTTTGAGCGCGACGATATCCCCGTGCGCGAAAAAGAAGGGCTTACGCAGATCAAAACCTGCGTCTACGGCCGCGTTCCCGAACGCATCGAAATCACCGAGCACGATGCAAAAATGTTCGTGAGCATCGAAAACGGCCAGAAAACCGGCCATTTCCTCGACCAGCAGGAAAACCGCGGCCGCATCCGGCCGTATGTCAAGGACAAGACCGTGCTCGACCTGTGCTGCTGCACGGGCGGCTTCTCTGTTCATGCGGCGCTCTACGGCGCGCAGCAGGTAGAGGCCGTCGACGCTTCGGAAGACGCGCTCGCGCTCGTGCGCGAAAACGCCGCGCTCAACGGCGTCGACCAAATCACCACCACCTGCGCCAACGTCTTTGACCTCGTAAAGGACTATTCCGAGCAGGGCCGCCAGTTCGATGTCGTCATTCTCGACCCGCCGGCCTTTGCCAAGAGCCGCCGCGCGCTGGAAGGCGCGTACCGCGGCTATAAGGAGCTGAACCTGCGCTGCATGAAGCTCGTCAAACCCGGCGGCTATCTGCTCACCTTCTCCTGCAGCCAGTTTATGACGCCGGAGCTGTTTCACCAGATGGTTGCCGAGGCCGCAGCCGACACCGGCTCGCAGGTACGCCTGCTCGAGCAGCTTCTGCAGTCGCGCGACCATCCGGCGCGATTCGGCGCAGAGCACGCGCTGTATCTGAAGGGCCTTGTGCTCCAGATTTTGTAAATTCTTAATTTTTTCCGGAGAGATTGGCAAAATTCTATTGACTTTAGCGGCTTGATATGCTAGTATTTTAAGGCTGACAAGTCCGCTATAT
>CAZUKJ010000194.1:0-3057 GCA_964620855.1 uncultured Oscillospiraceae bacterium | reverse complement strand
GCCGATGCGGTCCATGGCCGGAATCTCACGCAGCTCTTCGACGGACCACTTGCCGTCAGCGAGCATGATCGCGCCCCAGTTGTGGGTGTTGGCAGAGATGACTTCGCGCAGCGTGGTGGCGAAGACGGAGGCATTCGGATATTCCTTCTGAACGCGCTCGATCATGCCCTTGAAGCCGTCGATCTTGGCGCTGATGCCCTTGCCGCCCGCTTCCGGACCTTCGATGCCCAGCGCGAGCTGGAAGTCCTCTTCGTTGCCGATGAGGATGTCGGCCAGTGCGGCAATCTCGGAGAAATCGCGGCGGAGCGCTTCTTCGCGGCCGGCCCAGAAGCTGGCGCGGTAGTTCAGATCGAAGGAGATGCGCGAGCCGTACTCCTTGGCCTTCTTGGCAACGGCCACGCAGCAGGCGGTGGTCTCCGGGCTGAGCGCGGCGATCAGGCCGGACAGGTGCACGATGGCGACGCCTTCTTCACCGAAGATGCGGTCGAGGTCGAAATCGTCGGCGCACAGTGTGCGGCCGACTTCACCGGCGCGGTCGTTGAGCACGCGCGGACCGCGCAGGCCGTAGCCGGAGTCGGCGATGTTGAACTGATGGCGGTAGCCCCACGGGCCACCCTGCGGGATCTCTTTGCCCTCGTAGTCGATGCCGCGGCGGCGCAGCTCGCTCTTGATAAACAGGGAGATGGCGCTGTCTTCGACAAAACGGGTCAGTACCTTCGTGCCCAGACCGAGCGAGGCGGCGACGTTCAGGACATTCGTCTCAGCGCTGGTGGCCTGCATCTCAAACAGGTGGCTGGTGTGGACAGGCTGACGGTTGGCGGGGGTGATACGCACGCCCATCGAGGACACGGTGGCAAGCGCGTATTTGCAATTCTGTCTGAATTCCATATCTCTTTCTCCTTTTATGGATCAGCGGACGGTCGACACGCGATCCGAGACGCCGAAATAATCAACTGCGTTGCGGCAGCAAATATCATCAACGACCTTCTGGGCCAGCGCCGGCGGGAACTCGCCCGCTTCGACGTGCCGGCCGACACAGTCGCAGAGAATTCTTCGGAAATAATCATGGCGCACGAAGCTGCCGATGCTGCGCGAGTCGGTCAGCATGCCGACGAAGCCGGGCAGCATGGCGTTTTCCATGAGCGAGGCGATGTGGCGGCGCATACCGGCGTCGTGGTCGTTAAACCACCATGCCGCGCCGAGCTGCACCTTGTTGCGCACGCCGGCCGAGGCAAAGCTGGCGCACAGGGTGGCGAGCTTGGAGTAGTCGCCGTCATCGAGGCAGTAGAGGATGGTGCGCGGCAGGCTTCCGGCGCGTTCAAGCGCGTCGAGCAGGCGCGCCATCGGGCGGACGCCGGGCGAGTCGTCGACACTGTCGACGCCGCAGTCGGCTCCCAGCAGCGCGAAGCGGCCGGAGTTGCCGTTGCGCAGCGCGCCGATGTGCAGCTGCATGACCATGCCGGTCCGGCAGTACGTCTCGCTGAGGAAGCGCAGCATGGCCGAGCCAAATGCGTCCGCCTCCTGCTTTGTGACAGCCTGTCCGGCCATCGCGCGCAGGAAGATCTCATCCGCCCCGGCGGGGTCGGTGTAGGTCAGGCCCTCGTAGCCGTGGTCGGCGGTGCGGCAGCCAAGCGCGATGAAGCGGTCAAGCGAGTGGCGCAGCGCGGCCTTCAGATCGTCGAGCGTGGCGATCGTCATGCCTTCGCTTGCAGCGAGCTTTTCCACAGAGGGCAGGAAGTCGGCCTTGTCGATGGTCAGCAGCTTGTCCGGCCGGAACGCAGGCAGCACCAGAAGATCCGAACACTCCGCCTGCAGCTTTTCGTGCCACTCGAGCGAGTCAAACGGCTCGTCGGTCGTGCACAGCGCGGTGACGCCAAAGCGCCGCAGCAGCTCGCGCGGGCGGTAGTCGTCGCGCCGGAACAGCTCTGTTGTACGCGCAAAGACGTCCCTGGCGTTGGCGGAAGTCAGCGGCTCCGGTTCTGAAAAGACGGCGGCCATCTGCATCTGCGTCCAGGCGTAGAGCGGGCAGCCGACGAGACCGTCGAGCACATTGACCCAGGCGAGGAATTTCTCTTCATCCGGCGCGTCGCCGGTGATGCAGCGCTCTTCGACGCCGGCGAGGCGCATCGCGCGCCAGATGTAGTGATCGCCGGCCAGCCAGAAGTCGGCCAGATTGCGGTAGTTCGGGTTTTCGTAGAGCAGGCGCGGGGACAGGTGGTTGTGGAAATCAAACACCGCGATATCACGGCAGTTTTCATACAGCGTGCGTGCGCTATCGGTGGTCAGAACGAAGCGGTCGCTTCCATAGTAATTCACAGGCAAACATCCTTTTACGCGGCGAAAATCCGCCGCAAATGTGATGGCTTATAAAGCAACTTGAGAGGGTCCGCCGTCCGGCCTGCAGCCGGACGGCAGATCCTCTTGGAATCGGTTATTTGGAGGGCTTTTTGATCTTGTTGAGCTTGGCGTTGAGCTCGAGCAGGTCTTCCTTGGTGAACTTGGCGTCCATCATGCCGCCGGCCAGCGTCAGCAGGCGCAGGACGGTGAAGCCGTTCATCATGCTCATCATATCCGGCGTGACGTCAAAGCCTGCGGCCTTGATGCCCTCTCCGTCACCGCCGTCCTTCTTCGCGCCGCCGAGCATCTTGCCCATCAGGCCCATGAAGATCATCTTGCCGCGGACGGTGGAGATGACGTCGCCCATCTTGTCGTTGAGGGAGAAGTAGCCCTCGGGGGCTTCAATATCGAACCAGTTGAGGATCGCGCCCTTTTCGACGAGGCGGTACGACTCGTTGAACGTCTCGACCTTGCGGATAACGCTCTCATCGCGCTGCTCACCGGCGACGGCGACGAGCTTCGTCTCACCGGCGTTCGGCACGTCGAAGTAGAAGAAGTGGTCGGCAGCGGCCTTCTTACCGAGGCTGACGCCGTTGGCAAACAGCTCGACTTCCGGCAGGTTCGAGTAGACGGTGACCTTTGTCACATCCTCGACGCGGTCGACATAGCGCTTGCCGCACAGATGCACGAAGGGATCGTCGGACAGCCATGCCTTGTAGG
>CAZUKJ010000193.1:0-3066 GCA_964620855.1 uncultured Oscillospiraceae bacterium | reverse complement strand
GGGCTTTGGCCGAAAAGCGGTCAGCGTCACCGACGATGCGAAGCACGGAGACGGCGGCAACTCGCCTGTCTCAGCGGCGCGGAGTCTATCAGGACCTGGAACGATATCTTTCGCCGCTGACGGAGTATCGGGATACGGCGGCCTCCGCGCAAACGGCGCAAAAGCGCGTCGACGAGCTGAGTCAGCAGATCGCGCAGGCCACGGAGCAGATGAGCGTTACGCCGTTCGGCGAGGAATGGGCGGCGCTCGACAGTGACGTCACCGGGTATCAGATCGAGAAATCGGCGCTCGAAGATCAGATTTCTTCCACGGTGACCGACCTGAATATTCTCGAAGGCGATGTGCAGGCCATCTTGGCGCGGCAGGCGCTTGCGCCGTATGCCTCAAGCGCGAAGATGACGACCGATCAGCTGATGGCAACGCTCGATCAGTACCTGACGGCGGAAGATCAGGCGAACGCCTACGCATCGGCGCAAGCGGCAAGCGCGGACTCGGCGATGCTTTCGCTCACGACGACCGGGCGCGGCATGGCAGCGTATGAGCAGATGGATCAAATCAAGGCGGCTCTGGAAGCGGCAGGACTGACCGGCGAGCAGGTCGACGAGATGGCTGCGGCCTACCGCAGCGCGAAAAACGCGCAGGGAGCAAGCGCGTGGACGGGTGACCTGGCTTCCTTTGCCAGAGAGCACCCGTGGCTTGCGTCGGCTGCGTCCGTGCCGGCGAACCTGATGAGCGGCGTTGGCTATGTCGACGCGCTCGTGCAGAAGCTCACGCAGGGCGAAGTGGACGACAATGCTCCGACGCAGCAGTTTGCCGCGACCGGCTCGACGCTGCGCAGCGTGGTGAGTGAGGACATGGGAACGCTGGGCCAGTTCCTCTACTCCACCGGCATGAGTATGCTGGATTCTTCTGGCGTGGCGGTGCTGACGGCCGTTGGCACACCGGCAGCAGCGTCGCTGCTCGGCGGCGCGGCGGCGACGCAGGCCGTGCAGGAAGTCCATGAGCGCGGCGGCGCAGACGCGCAGGCGCTCGTTTACGGTCTGCTTGCCGGTGCGGCGGAAATGATCTTTGAGCGCTGGTCGATTGGCAATGTGATGGAAAAGGCGCAGGCGGGCAGAATGGTGGATCTGCTTGAGGACATCCTCTCGCAGGCGGGCGCGGAAGCAAGCGAGGAAGTGTTTACCTCGCTTGCCAACACGCTCTCCGATCTGCTTGTCATGCGGGGGGAAAGCGTCCTTGCAAAAAATGTGAGAGAGCTTGGTGCGGGCGGCGCGGCGTTGGAACTGGTCAAGAGTCTGGCCGTCGACGCCGCCGGCGGCGCACTCTCCGGCGGCGTCATGGGCGGCTTCGGCCACCAGATCGGCACAGTCCGTTCGGCAAGCGCGGAGCAGACGCAGCAGATTCTGCAGCAGATTGCAGATCAGCTGGCGCAGGATGCACAGCAGGGGATGAGTGCGGCGCAGATACCGTCTGCGGCAACGACACAGCGTATCCTTCAGGAACTTGCGCAGCCTGAAAAAGCCATTGCGCAGCACAATAGCGCGCAGTATAATAAAACCAACACGACAATGGAGGATGGTTCAAATGCCACAGGAGAAGCAGTACATTTACGATACGGCAGCGAACGGGCTGACAGTCAGAATTCCGGCAGACCGGTATCCGGCGTGGAAGAAAGCGCAGGAAGAAATCAAAGCTGGGAAGCGGAAAGCCGACCCGCAGATCGTGGAGCAGCTTCGCTCACGCTTGAAAGGCAGCGAGTAAGCCCAAGAGAGCTTGGCATTGCCACCGGCTCGACAACGAGATCGCTTTACCGCGTCAGCGGCGATACGGAATCGACTGCCCGTGCAAAGCAGCTGGCAGTGCAGCACGGCCTTGAGCTTGTGCTGTTCGCAGGAGATAATCTCGTTGTAAAGCAGTCCAACGGCGCTTACGCCGGGGCAAAGGCGATGATCATTGGCAACAAAGCATGGGTGCGCGTGGATCACGAGAGATTCACCGCAGACCAGCTTATGGGACACGAGATTGCGCATAATCTGATTGACGGCACCGACAACACCCCGTTGTATGCATCTGGCGGGAAGACTGCCGAGGCGGATGCGGCGAAATTCACCGAATATCTGGAGGGCTATGACAATGGCACTGACGAAGGCAGAGAAGTACTTAATCGATGGGTTGAAGATATGCGGAGTTCCAAAAGGAATGTCGGCAGCAATCTTCATGACTCTGCAAACAGACGAACAGATGTGGGAGATGTGCGAGTATCTGGCAGAGCACAGGGACGCACCGGAAAAGGAACTTCTGGACGCGGCGAGAGCAATCGCGGCGGCAAAGTAAAATCACAGTTTTCTCGTGAACTGGGCAACTATACATACGAAAGCCTGACATCGAAGCCGGATATGACGGTGACGCAGATCGACGACACAGTGCAGTATACGGCGAACAGTCAGACACGGAAGCAGATCGTGAAGCAGGCGCAGAAAAACGCCGCAGCAATTGGCAGGACCAATGCGAACGGCGGCGTGTCGGTTTATGTGGATGATATCGGCAAATCGGTTCTTCTTTCCGGGAAAGGATTGCGGCACGGTTTAGACAGACGGTTTGAGGTCAATGCGCCGGTCACGCTAAAAGCAGGGGAAATCTTGCAGCACTCTGTCCGCATCAATGAATTGACACCGCAAAACGATGCTGCAGATGGAAGTTATGTGCTCCTTGGCGTGGCAAAGAATGATAGGAACGAACCGTATATTGTGCAGTTTGTTGTGAACGAATTCACAAACGAAGTGGACTCTGTGGATGTTTTGTATTCGCTGAATGCAAAAACAGAACCGGGCGGGAGCTTATCCCCAGCGATTACAGGTTCCCCTGCTACGCTAACCGGTTCTAAAATCAGCATAGCAGAGATGTTAGGCTATGTCAATAAGTACTTCCCGGATATCCTCCCGGAAAGTGTATTGCGGCACTTCGGCTATGATGCGCGACCGGAAGGAAAGCTGGGAAGTTCTGCGTTGTTTTCCCGCGAACTGAGCATGGAGAAGCTGCGCGAGGAAAATGCGCTGCTGCGGGAGA
>CAZUKJ010000192.1:0-3077 GCA_964620855.1 uncultured Oscillospiraceae bacterium | reverse complement strand
ATATGCCTTCCTGGAGCACTGCCTGCGCGAAGATCTCAACGAGAACGCACCGCGTGTCATGGCTGTGCTGCGTCCGATCAAGCTGACCATCACCAACTATCCGGAAGGTCAGACCGAGACGCTCACCGTGGAAAACCACCCCAACCACCCGGAGATGGGTACGCACGAGGTCAGCTTCTCCCGCAACCTCTGGATCGAAGCCGACGACTTCCTCGAAGAGCCGATCCCGAAGTACAAGCGTCTGTATCCGAACGGTCCGGAGTGCCGCCTGAAGGGCGCTTACCTCATCACCTGCACCGGCTGCGTCAAGGACGAAAACGGCAATGTCGTCGAAGTACTTGCAACCTACGATCCGGAAAGCCGCGGCGGCGATCCCGCTGACGGCCGCAAGGTCAAGGGTGCCACGATCCACTGGTGTGATCAGGCCACTGCGGTCGATGCCGAAGTCCGTCTGTATGACAATCTGTTCTCCGAGGCCGATCCCGCCGCCGGCGACAAGAACTTCCTCGACTGCCTCAACCCCAACTCTCTGGAAGTGCTCACCGGCTGCAAGATCGAAGCCGCGTTCGGCAATGTGGAAGCGGCAGCACCAAATCAGACTGCGCCGTCGTTCCAGTTCATGCGTCTGGGCTACTTCTGCGCCGATTCGCGCGACTCGAAGCCGGGTCGCCCGGTCTTCAACCGCGCCGTCAGCCTGAAAGACAGCTTCAAGCCGGGCAAATAACATGGCAAAAGAAACGCGCCCTGCACCGATTTTTGGTGCAGGGCGCGTATGTTTTTCTCTCCGGCTTATCAGCCGCCGTTGGCCATCCACTCCAGAATGCGCCAGATGATGACGCAGGTCTCGCCGCGGTAGAGGCCGCTGTCAGGCGAAAACACCAGTTCACCGGCGCTGTTATACTTTCCGCGGAAAATTCCGGCCACATAGAGCGCGTTGACCGCAGGATCATCAATATCGGCAAAGGGCGATTCAATCCCCGGATCACGCAGGCCAAGCGCTGCGCAGGCAAGCCGCGCAATGTCCAGGCGTGTGGCCCGCACCGACAGCTCCGTCCACTCATCCTCAATCATGCCCTCACGGACCGCCAGATCATAATATCCGGATGCCCAGGATGTGCCGGTCTTCGGCTGTTCGGCATAACCCGCCGCCAGAAGTGTCAATTTCAGCGCCTGCGCGCGGTTGATGGCAGTCGTTCCGCGGAATGTGCCATCGCCATAGCCGCTGACAACACCGCGGGACACGAGGTCGACCACCTCGTCATAATACCAGTCCTTCTCTGCCGAAAGGTCGCTAAACGGCGAAGCGGCAGGCACCTGCGTCGCGCTCTCTTCCGGAGATTCGTCCACCACAGCGAGGATGGTGGCAAGCTCACGGCCGGCAGAAACAATCGTGCTGCCGTTGGCATAGAGCATCGACGACGCGCCGCCATCCATGAAGATCGCATCTTTCACGCCCATCTCAATGAGCGAATTGGCAATGGTCCGGAATGAGCTGGTCACAACGCCCAGCATCAGTTTGCCATCGCCGGTGATCGCCGCAAAGCTGCGCTGACCGACGATGTCCGGCTGCTGATCATCCGCAGTGGGGTTGACACTGTGGGTGACCACATTGACGCCGTCTTTTACCAGAATACCGCCGCCTGCGACCACGGTTCGCATATTGCTCCACACCGCCGACGAACTGCCGTCAGAGAGCGCTGCACGGTATCCAAGCACGGCGCTGTCGCCCACATTCGGCTGGGTTTCCCATTTGGTCGCGTTGGCATAGGCGCCGGAACCGTATACGAGCGCGATCACGCCGTCCGGCACGGTATAGCCGTCATGCCCGGCGGTGACAGAGGTCACCTTGTCATTTTCAATGGTCACAATCCTGGCATCTGCCGGAATATTGACCGCATAATCGATCAGGTCGGTCAGAACATAGACGGCCGAAGCGTCATTGTACTGAACATTCACACCCCACGCAGTGACCACAACACTGCCGCGCAGTGTGATCGTGGGAGAAATTTTCACAACGTCCATGTAGATGTCGCCGTCATAGTCCATACCGATCGCCGCAATTTCGCCGCCGGCACAGATCACCTGTCCCTCCGAGACGATCGTGCTGTAGACTCTCGGGTAATTGTTGGTGACCACGCTGATCTCACTGTTGGTTTTGTAGTAGGAATTGAAAAAACCACCGTTGATCGCCGCAACCACACTGCCGCCGTCTGCCGCCTCAATCACCGAAGAAGCAGGTGCATCGGTATGGATGCTGCCGTTGGCCACCAGCGGAACCAGCGCATAATCCGGATCGTTCATGTCAACATACACGACCTGCGCAGTGCTGCTTCCAATTTTCACAGTGCCGCTCGTCACATCTCCGGCTGCGGCCGCTGCAGGCAGTGTCAGCACAGCCATCAGGCAAAGAAACATACACAATACTGCATACTTTCTCATACTCTTGTCCTCCCGTTTCTCTTCCGCCATAGTACAGGCAACTACACTTTATCC
The DNA here is from genome assembly GCA_964620855.1 of uncultured Oscillospiraceae bacterium. GTDB lineage: Bacteria > Bacillota > Clostridia > Oscillospirales > Oscillospiraceae > CAKTOF01. The sequence continues at coordinate 584 of CAZUKJ010000192.1, read as the reverse complement.
CTTTTTGTCGCTTTCTGCAAGCATGATTTTAACCGCACACCAAACAAACCAGCGGAGCCGCCGCACACTGCAGCCGCTCCGCCGTCAATTCCCTTTAAGGCAACGCATCGGTTACCGCATCATAAAAGTGGGCCGGTGACAGGCCCGCACTTTCAAACAGCGCCGCCAGCTCGGACACAAACTGCCGGTCGGGAGAAACATCGACCAGCACCGCAGCGACCGGCTCAGCCGGGTCGGAAAGATCACGGATCTCGATCCCACAGGTTCGATAACGCCCCAAGTGCGGATCTTCTCTTTCACTTTCGACCACACGATAGCCCCAACGGATTGCTACCACACTCTCACTCAAGTTCTTAACCTCCAAACCACAAATCCGCGCACGCCCTGTCAGGTACGCATTGAGCATATCACACCCTCCGTACATTGTCAAACATTTGTTCGTATTTCAATGTCCGGAAAATGGGGCAGTGCGTTTGCTATTCTATTTTATTTCAGCCGTTTGTTTTGGGTTCATGAACTGTCATAAATAAAGGGAGTGTTGCAAAATGCAACACTCCCTTATAAATTTGCAGGAAGCAATCTGC
>CAZUKJ010000191.1:0-3091 GCA_964620855.1 uncultured Oscillospiraceae bacterium | reverse complement strand
ACGGCATGGGCTACGAGCCGACCTTCTTCGGCGTTGACGGCATGGACGGCATCCTTGCGATGGAAGGCTTCGACACCTCCCTGGCTGAGGGCGTTATGCTGCTGACCCCGTTCTCTGCCGACGCGACCGACGCGCTGACTCAGAACTTTGTCTCCACCTATCAGAACCTCTACGGCGAGACTCCGAACCAGTTCGCCGCTGACGGCTACGACGCTGTTTACATCGTCTACGCCGCGCTGCAGGCTGCCGGCTGCACCAGCGACATGAGCGCAGAGGACATCTGTGAGGCACTCGTCGCCGTCATGCCGACGATCTCCGTCAATGGTCTGACCGGCCAGAACATGACCTGGTCTGTCTCCGGTGAAGTCTCCAAGGCCCCGATGGCGGTCGTCATCGAAAACGGTGTCTATGTGACCCCGTAAGGTCTGACAGCAGACAATCAAATCATTGAAAAGCAATCGGCTGCCGGGACCCGCTCCCGGCAGCCCCTTGCCTTTTTATTTCTATGGTGGAAACAGTGACAGAAGGTCCGTTTCCGTCCCTGTTTCTGTGATAGAACATCGAAAAAGAGAGGTGCGATCTTATGAAATTTCTCTCCGACGTGATCAGCGGCATCAGTCTCGGAAGTGTTTACGCCATCATCGCGCTGGGCTATACGATGGTTTACGGCATCGCCAGGATGCTCAACTTTGCCCACGGCGACGTCATTATGGTCGGCGGCTACATCTCCTACTGTGCCATGAACTATCTGGGCCTGCCTTCGTGGGTCGCCATCGTTCTGGCGATGGCGGTGTGTACTGTGCTTGGCATCGTGATCGAGGGCCTGGCATACAAGCCGCTGCGTCAGGCCACATCGCTGGCGGTTCTCATTACGGCCATCGGCGTCAGCTACTTTTTGCAGAATGCGGCGCTGCTGATCTGGAAGGCGGACACGAAGGTCTATCCGTCCGTTGTCAGCGGCTCGCTCATGCTCTTTGACGGTCAGCTGTCTGTTCCGTACATCGCCATCGTGACGATCGCCGTGTGTATCGTCATCATGATTGCGCTGACGCTGTTCACCAGCAGAACCCGCGTGGGCAAGGCCATGCGCGCCTGCTCGGAGGACAAGGGTGCGGCGCAGCTGATGGGCATCAACGTCAACCGCACGATCTCGCTGACATTCGCCATCGGCTCGGCGCTTGCCGCCATCGCGGGCGTGATGCTCTGCTCGTCTTACTATACCATCAACCCGACCACCGGCTCGATGCCCGGCATTAAGGCCTTTACGGCGGCCGTCTTTGGCGGCATCGGCTCGATTCCCGGCGCGTTCCTCGGCGGTATTCTGCTCGGCGTTATCGAGTCCATCGCCAAGGCGTACATCCCGAACCTCGCCAACGCGGCGGTGTTCGCGGTGCTTATCGTCGTGCTTGTCGTCAAGCCGTCGGGTCTTTTGGGCAAATATGTGCCCGAGAAAGTCTGAGGTGGGCGCTATGAGAAAACTGATGTGGAAGATCAAAAACCTCAAAAAGACGACCAAGTCCGACTTTATCACATATATCGGCGTGTGCGTGTTGTTCATCGTCATGTATGCGCTGCAGCAGGCGGGTGTGCTTTCGCGCTCGCTCTCCGGTATGCTCGTGCCGATCTGCTGCTACATCTGTATGGCCGTCTCGCTCAACCTGACCGTCGGCGTGCTCGGTGAGCTGTCGCTCGGCCATGCGGGCTTTATGAGCGTCGGTGCGTTCTCAGGCATCATCGTGGCGATGAGCCTGCAGCAGAGCATCCCGAACGGCACGGTTCGTCTGGTCCTCGCCATTGTCGTCGGCGCGATCTTCGCCGCGATTGTCGGCCTGCTCGTCGGTCTGCCGGTTCTGCGCCTGCGCGGTGACTACCTCGCCATCGTCACGCTGGCCTTTGGTGAGATCATCAAGGATATCATCAACTGCCTGCTCGTCGGTTATGACGCCAACGGCCTGCACATTGCCTTCAACTACAACGGCAAGCTCAGCTTCAACGACCTGAATCTGACCGACGGTGCCGTCGCCATTATCAAGGGCGCACAAGGTGCAACCGGAACGCAAAAGCTTGCCACATTCCCGATGGGCTTCATCCTCATTATGATCACGCTCATTGTCGTGCTCAACCTGATGCGCAGCCGCACCGGCCGCGCGATCATGGCGCTGCGCGACAACCGAATCGCAGCCGAGTCGGTCGGTATCAATGTCACGAAGTACAAGCTGATGGCGTTCGTCGTCTCTGCGGCCCTCGCCGGTGCGTCCGGCGCGCTCTACGGCCTGAACTACTCCTCGCTGCAGGCGACCAAGTTCAACTTCGACACCTCGATCCTCGTGCTTGTATTCGTCGTCCTCGGCGGTCTGGGCAATATGCGCGGCTCGATCATCGCCGCGGCTGCGCTCACCATACTGCCTGAGGCACTGCGTGAGTTCGCAGACTATCGTATGCTTGTGTACGCCATCGTGCTGATTCTGGTCATGCTCGTGACCAACAATCCGCAGATCAAGGCGCTGCTCGAACGCATCAACCCGAAGCGGAAGGGGGCCAACGACGATGAGTAACCATCCGAAGGACTTCAAGTTTGAAAAAGGTCGGCTCGTTCCCGTGCCGAGCCGCGGCATGATCCCCGAACGCGACATCGGCAAGCAGCCGATTCTCGAGTGTATCCAGCTCGGCATTGACTTCGGCGGTCTGCGCGCCGTCGACGAGTTCAACCTCACCATCGGCCGCACCGAGATCGCCGGTCTGATCGGCCCGAACGGTGCCGGCAAATCCACGATCTTCAACCTGCTCACCAAGGTCTACAAGCCGACGCGCGGCACGATCCTGCTCGACGGCACCAGCACCGAAAATATGACCACCGCGCAGATCAACCGCGCCGGTATCGCCCGTACATTCCAGAATATCCGCCTGTTTTCCAACCTGTCCGTCGAGGACAATGTCAAGATCGGCCTGCACAACCAGATGCCGTACTCCGCGCTCGAGAGCGTGCTGCGTGCGCCGCGTTACTGGAAGGTCGAAAAGCAGGCGCACGCCCGTGCGATGGAGCTGCTGAGCATCTTTGATATGCAGGATATGGCCAATGCCAAGGCCGGCA
>CAZUKJ010000190.1:0-3094 GCA_964620855.1 uncultured Oscillospiraceae bacterium | reverse complement strand
GAAGATCGTGTCGACCCCCTGCTCCATCAGACATTCCAGCAAGATCTTTGCACCGCTCATTTTCATAGTTGCATACCTCCTCATCAGAGTAAAAAAAGACGCCCCAAACGAACTCGTTCAGGACGAAGAGATTCTCCGCGGTACCACCTGATTTCCCGGTCGCCCGGGCACTCACGCCCACCTTTATGGGCTTCCCTGTTAACGGTGGGACCGCCGGCGAGGCCTACTGAATTCAGCCCGCAGCTCAGGAGTGAGCTTCGGCGGATTGGCCCCGGGGCTTGCACCAACCGCCCGGTCTCTTTGCGAACCTGCACCGCCTACTGATCTCCGTCATTGCCTTTTCAGTATGGTATTGACTTTTCCCGCCCGAATTGCTCGATCTGCATGCATCACACAGGCCGATAAAACGCTGTTCCAAACGGGGTTTCTATCCGTATTGTATCAGCGATTTAAAGTGATTGCAAGCGAATTTCCCCCGGCCTGACTACAATTTTACATTGGTTTTTTATTCACTTCTTGTGCATTGTGCGCAGTGGGTTCCCCATCACTGCCATGCAGGCGGCCACGCACATCAGCACCAATCAGGCGGATGTCTGCAATCGTCCGGTCGAGTATGCCGCTCTGATACAGGTTCACGCCGATCATGCAGAGCATCGGGCCGAGAATCAGGCCACCGATGCCCCAGAGTTTCCATCCGACAAACGAGCAGATCAAGCCCAAAAACGGATTGCGGCGGAATCTTACGCCCAAAAGCTTCCGTCCGGCCACATTGCGCGTCAGGAAGATAACAGCGTACAGCGCCACGAGGTACACACAGCGAAGCCAGTTGCCGGTAAAGCCGCACGCGACGGCCCACGGGATCAATATCGCACCGCTGCCAACATAAGGCAGGAAATCAAGCACCCCCATCAGAAGCGCCAGAATGGCAGCATATTCCACCCGCAGCAGGAGCAGTCCTGCAAGGTTCATCAGTGCAACCAAGACCGCCAGTGTGAACGACGCCATCAGATAGCCGCCGAACACCTGCCGCAGAACCCGCAGGATCTGCAGCAGCGGACGAAATCCTTCCCCCTGCAGCGCATCGGCAAGGCGGGTGTGCATCCCGTTAAAATCGGCCAGAATAAAATAGGTTCCCATCACCAGCGCGATCACAAACAGCAGCGCAGTCGGCAACAGCTTTGCCGCCGAAGCCGCGAGCGAAATCAGCTGCGCCGACAGCGGCTCGAGCAAACCCTGGATCGTCTCACGGAAAGCCAGAAGCAGCTCATCAACACTGGTTTTGAGCAGGCCGCCATTCGGCAGAACCAGCTTTACGCGAATCTGGGCAACGACATGTTCCAACTGTGTCATCACATCCTGCCAGCTGTCTGCCAGCTGCAAGACCTCCGACACCGCAAGCCACGCCAACGCGGCAAAAACGCCCGCCGCCACGGCAAACCCCAGCACGACAAGCACAATCGAAACCAGCTTGCGCGGCAGCTTCATCCTGCGGCAGAAAAACGCCGCAACCGGATCAAGCATCCATGCAAACAGGTATGCCAGCAGGAACGGAAGCAGCAGCCACAGCAGGCGGATGCCGACCGTCAGCACGAGGATGACCGCTGCCAGAATCAGCGCAGACCGGATCGCCACGCGCTGATACAGACGCTTGTTCGACTGCATATGTCATCCTCCTTCCCGGTTTCACCGATGTTATTAATTCATTATAACACGCGCATATCCGACACGCAACGACACGCTTTATACTTTTTCCGTGCCAAAGTTCGGGAATAGGCTGTCACATCCGCGAAACACTAACGGCAGGAAGGAGGTGCAGCCATGCGAAAGCCCGAACCAAAGCCCGAAAAGTTTTTCTTTGCCGATCCGGCTCTGCCGGAATTTATCGACCTTGAAAGTATGCACGAATGGACCGGACTTGTTCCGACACTGATGCCGGACGAAAACGCCACAGAGGTCAACCGACTGCTGACAAGCGAAGAACTGTCAGATCCAGACGAACCGGATCACCTCTGATCGCATAGGATGGTTTGGGATCAGGATATCCCAAATTTCGATTGGAGGCATTATTATGTGCTGCAATTTCAATCTGTTTGGCGGCGGGGCAGTCCGCGTTCCGGCCTTTCTGTTCGGTACGGATGCCTGCCACCACCACAACGGCAGTTCCAACGGGACTGTTGGCGGCGAGAGCACGCAGTGCGGATGTCAGAATTGCTGCTGCCGCTGCTGCGGTTGCGGATCCGTCAGCGGCGAAAACTCCGGCAGCTGCTGCCCCGGTACCGTCGGCGGCACCAGCACGGACTCATGCGGCTGCAAAGAACAGCAACAGACCAACTGCGGCTGCGAAACCGAGAGCGTAATCGGCGGCATTGTCACAGAAACCACCTGCCGCCGCTGCGGCCGCTGCCGGCACGGTTGAGCACCCGACGCCGCTTCGGCGGCGTACATAGCCATCCGTGTCTGCCTCCAACAATTTTATTCAAAATCCACGCATGTTCTCCCGGTTTTCCGGCGAACTGGTGATTGCTTTTCTCAATTTACAGTGCTATAGTAATGCCATATCAATGAACATCCCGCTCAGGAGGTAATCTACTATGGCAACCATGTATTACGAGAAAGACTGCGATATTTCCGTCCTCACCGGTAAAACGATCGCGATCGTGGGCTACGGTTCTCAGGGCCATGCCCATGCGATGAACCTGCGCGATTCCGGCTGTGACGTTATCATTGGCCTGCGCCCGGGCAAGTCCTGGACCAAGGCGGAAGAAGACGGCTTTACCGTCTGCACCGTCGCCGAGGCAACCCAGAAAGCCGACATTATCATGATCCTGATCAACGACGAGCGTCAGGCCGAGCTGTACAACGAACAGATTGCGCCGAACCTCACCGAGGGCAAGGCCATCGCCTTTGCACACGGCTTCAACATCCGCTATCAGCTGATCGTCCCGCCGCAGGGCGTCGACGTCTTCATGGCCGCGCCGAAGGGCCCGGGCCACACCGTCCGCAGCCAGTACGTCGCCGGTAAGGGCGTTCCGTGCCTTGTTGCCGTCGAGCAGAATGCAACCGGCAACGCCTACAAGCTTGCGCTGGCTTATAT
>CAZUKJ010000189.1:0-3121 GCA_964620855.1 uncultured Oscillospiraceae bacterium | reverse complement strand
GCCTTTGGCGCAGGTGCTTTCGGATTCGGCAGCCTTGGCCTTGTCGGCCGGGGACGGGCCGATCAGTACCATCAGCACGATCGGGATCACGGCGGAGATTGCCGCAACGATAAACGAGAGCGTAATGCTCCCATCGAGCACCGTTGACGAAAGCAGATTGAAAAACAGCGACGAAAGGCCGAGCGCCAGCATAATGACGCCGTAGTTGGTGCCGGAGCTGCGGCTGCCGAAGTAGTCGGTCGTCATTGCGGCATTGATCGAAGACGGGCCGCCGTAAGCAAATGCGATCACGCAGACAACTACGATATAAAGCCAACCGCGGGCAGCCGTCATGGCCAGCGCAGCAACCGCCGTCATGACCGACAGCAGGCAGATGCAGCCGCGACGGCCGATGCGGTCAGACAACGACGCCATCAGCAGACGGCCTGCTGAATTAGGGATGCCGGTGCAAGAGACCGCCAGCGTTGCCGCCGCAACACTCAGGCCGCGGCTGATGCCCAGATCATACAGTACGGGAACCGTCAGATTCCAGGTGCCGTTGATGAAAAACACCGTGAAGAAAATATACCAATACTGCTTGGTTCGAACCGCTTTGGAAAACGGAATGTCGACCTCTTGCCTGCCCTCGTCCGCCGACACAGCCGGCCGAAGCTCCGGGTTGCGGATCATCAGCGCCGCGCCGAGGCCGAGCACGAGGAACACGAGCGCCAGAACAGAAAACACGGCGCTGAAGTTCACCAAACCGGTCGTCTCCGGCGTAAACGCCGACATCAGGAGCCGCGAAACCGGTGCAAAGATGACCGTAGACAGGCCAAAAGCCGAAACAGCCAGACCGGTAGCGACGCCGCGGCGATCCGGCATCCACTTCTGCACGCAGCTGACGCAGGCCGAGTAGGCGAGGCCGGAACCGAAGCCGCCAACGACGGCATATGTCAGATTGATCAGGCTGATCGTCTTTGCCGTGAGCAGCGCCGATGCGGCGATACCGGCAGAAAATGTAATTACGCCGACAAAGCATGTCAAACGTGCTCCCTTGCGGTCATTGAGAATACCGCCGAGGAAGCAGCCGATTACGAACGCCATCAGCATATAGGACGAAACCATGCCAATCGGCTCGACGCCGCAGCCGAACGCTTCGGCAATCGGCGTCTTAAAAATGCTCCAAAGATAGATGATACCGACGCACAGCTGCACGATCAGGCAGCCGATAATAGAGAGAACCTTTGTGCGAGTTGTATTTGCGTTTGTCATAGTCCGATGCTCCAGAAAATCAGCCGACGACATGGGAAAGCTGAATGTAATACAGTGCAATCAGCCCAAGAATGATGGCTGCCGGGATGCAGTTGAGGATTTTGCGGCCCACTTTCTTGAATTTCGATGTCGTACCCACCTCGCAGGATTCCGAAGCAGTCTGGTTGATCATGGTTTCCGGCATGGTTCATTCTCCTTTTTTGACTCAACAGATTGGCTTTTAATGCCTCAATCAATTTTAGTTTAACTTGCGTCCCTTCCCTTGTTAACTGCACATATCGCATGGACTCCATAACGAACCTGCATGGAAAAGAACGGAAAAACACCGGCAGATGTCTGGAAATATTTGTCGAGAAGATATATAATAACAGACATATTTGAGTCATCCTGAGGAGGTGTGATATGAACACGATGCAGCAGCAGTGCTTTATGGCTGCGGCCGAATGCATGAACTTCACGCGCGCAGCGGAAAAGCTTTATATCACACAGCCTGCTCTGAGCCGCAACATTGCCTCACTGGAAGACGAACTGGGTATTCTTCTGTTCGTCCGGCACAACAATGTCCTGCAGATCACGCCGGGCGGTCAGCTGTTCTACGAATGGCTTCGCAATGCAGAGCCGGATTTCTCGGCTGTTCTGGATGCCGCCCGACTCGCCAACTCCGGAAGCACGCAGGCACTGCACATCGGCTTCGTCAAAAGCGAACTCCCGTCGCAGGATGTTGCGATGGCACTGCAGCGACTTCATGCCGCCGAACCGGATATTGAGTGCGTGATCTCCCACCATCTGGCACAGGATATCATCAGCCGACTGGAAGAACACACACTGGATGTGGCCATCATGCTCGACTCGGCAGCGCACGGCCAATCCCGTCTGGTCACGCAGCAGCTCACCTCCTTCCAGCGCTGCATTGCCGTCTCCATCGCGCATCCGCTGGCCGGTCGCAACTGTGCGTCACTCGCCGACTTTTCCGAAGACACATTCATCAGTGTCAAGCCGCAGGTCTCGCCTACCATCAGCCCAATGCTGCGCCGGGTCTGCCGCATGGCCGGATTTTCCCCCAAGATCATCGAAGTGAAAGACACCGACGAGCAGTCTGCCTGGATCGCCTCCGGCCGCGGCATCGGTCTTCTGATCGACAATCACCGTGACCGGCGCAATCCCCTGTTCTCTTTTATTGAGTTAGAGGAAGATCTCCCGGTCGAGCTGGTCTGCGTCTGGGATCGTCTGAACAACAATCCGCACATTCCGAAATTTGTCGAGACCTTTCATACATAAGCGAAAGCGTCGAGCGTATAAAACAGCGAACAGGTCCGGCAGACGATCTGCCGGACCTGTTGTTGCATCATTTTCTTTCGTATGATAGTATTAAACAAACAGAGCAAGAAATAAGGCCTGACGAGGAGCGTGATTGCATGAAAAAAATCAATGGAGTAAACCTATGCTACACCTTAAGTATTCTTCTTTTTCTTGGCTTTATCGTTAAAACGATTATCGACTACAGTCACTACAACAGCACACTGAATTCCGCACCATTTTATATTTGGATTATTGCAAACGCAATCTGCCTCGTTGTTCCTTCGATTGTTGTTTTGGTTGTTGGTCTTGCCATCAAGAATAAAACAAAAGCAGAATAACAAATTTTAATTGATCAAACAGACTCAAAGGCGTACACCTGTTGGCATATTGTGCGGCATACGGTCTTGCGCTGCACCAAAGGCTTCTCTGTGTCAAGAAAATCCTTCCATTCTCGGCCCGTATTACAAAAGGGAGTGTTGCGAAACGCGGAGTCCGAATAAGAAAACATAGATTCCAGGGAGTGTTGCAAAATGCAACACTCCCTTATAAATTTGCAGAAAGCAATCTGCTT
>CAZUKJ010000188.1:0-3128 GCA_964620855.1 uncultured Oscillospiraceae bacterium | reverse complement strand
CCCGGATGGCCGCAAAGGCCTCAGGCAGCAAGTCGTCGAGCGTCTCACCCGCGGCAAGACGGGCCTTGAATTCCGGTGTCTTCGCCTTGAGCTGTTCGTCAGAAAGCGCGCGGTATTCCGGCTCGAGCGCAAGGATCGCGTCGACCGTCGGCTGCAGCTTTTTGACCTCACGCGCAGAGCGTGTACCGAAGAGTTTTGAAAAAAGTCCCATAGAATCATAACCTTTCAGGCTGTTGTTTTGGTGGCTGTAAATTTGTTTTGTGTAATATGGAATTATACCACAGACAAGAGGCTAATTAAAGTCTAATTTGTGAACATTCCCTGTCGGAATGGCGTGTTTTATGGCATCATCGCTGCGAACGCGGTTATGATACCGCCTCATCGCCATTCTCCTCCCCGGCTGCGCCGGAAATCGAAAAAAGGCTATATGATACCATTTTGCTTCACTTTGTGGTATACTGGAGCAAATCGCGCCGTGAGCCTCCCGCACCGCCTGCGGCCGATGATCGGATTTCTCAATTTCCAAAGGAGGTGCCGCTATGGCACAACTCGGTTTTGGCTGCATGCGTCTGCCGATGATCGGCGATGCGCTCAGCGCCGTTGACACCGACCAGTTTTCCCAAATGGTGGATGCCTATCTCGCCGCCGGCTTCGACTACTTTGACACGGCGATCGTCTATCTCGGCGGGCAGAGTGAAACTGCGCTGCGGGACTGCCTTGTCCGCCGCTATCCGCGTGACGCTTTCCGCCTGACCGACAAGCTCTCCGGCAGTCAGTTTACAACGCAAGACGACATCCGCCCGCTGTTTGAGCGCCAGCTCGCCAACTGCGGCGTCGACTACTTTGACTGCTACCTGATGCACTCGATGTCCGAGCCGGTCTATGAGAAATTCCAGAGCTGCCACGCGTTTGAAGTCATCGCACAGCTCAAGGCCGAGGGCAAGCTGCGCCGGATGGGCATCTCCTTCCATGACAAGCCCGCCGTGCTCGACCGCATCCTGACCGACCATCCGGAAATCGAGGTCGTGCAGATTCAACTCAACTACTTCGACCTTGACAACCCCAGCATCGAAAGCGGCGCGGTCTACGAGGTCTGCCGCAAGCACGGCAAGCCCGTTCTTGTCATGGAACCGGTCAAAGGCGGCGGTCTGGCCGATTTGCCCGAAGCCGCCCGCGCCATCTTCGCTGCGCTTGGCCCCGCCAGCCCCGCGAGCTACGCTATCCGGTGGTGCGCCGGGTTTGACGGTGTCGAGACCGTCCTCAGCGGCATGTCCACCCTCGACCAGATGCGCGACAACCTCAGCTACATGACCCGCTTTCAGCCGCTCTCTGAGGCCGAACTGGACGCCGTTGCGCGTGTTCGTGAGATCCTCAAGCAGGAAAACACCATCGCCTGCACAGCCTGCCGGTACTGCGTTGCCGGCTGCCCGATGGACATCCGCATCCCGGATCTGCTCTCATGTCTGAACACGCACCGCCGCTATGCCGACTGGGGCAGCAATTTCTACTACGGCGCTTACACCGCCAATCATGGCAAGGCGTCTGACTGCATCGGCTGCAGGCAGTGCGAACGAATCTGCCCGCAGCATCTGCCCATTACACAGTATCTGGCCGAAGCGGCCGGCGCGTTTGAAGTCTGACAAAGCAACAGCCAGCGCCCCGACGGGTTTCCCGCCGGGGCGCTTTGTGCTCAGGAAAACTTTCCGATGCGAAACATCGCGCTCAAAATCGAAAAATGCTGGGTAAACGGGCGCATAAAGTTCCAGTAGCCGACGCCGCGGAAGCCGTATTCTTCTACCAGCGAGAGCTTGGCAACCGACGAGCGCGCATCCTCAAACCAGACCTCATGCACCTGGCCGTCCTGCGTGTAGTTAAAAAACGGGGTGGCGCTTGGCGTGTCGTATTTGATCTCCGCACCGACACGGACCGCCAGCGCAACCGCGTCTTCGTTTCCAATAAGCCGCGCCCGGGTCGTGCCGGCCTTGAACGGCAGCGTCCAGTCGTAGGCATAGTTGGGAAAGCCCATAAAAATTTTTTCCGGCGGGATCTCAGTCACCGCGTAATCCAGCACGCGGCGCACCGATTCCAGCGGTGCGACCGCCATCGGCGGTCCATAGGTATAGCCCCACTCGTAAGTCATCAGCAACACGGCGTCGGAATTGGCTGCAATAGCCGCGTAGTCATGCCCCTCATACAAAACTCCCGGCTGCGTTGCCGATATTTTCGGTGCGAGCGCGGTGATGAGCTCCCCGCCCAAACGGTTGATCCGAGCGCGCATCTGCCCGGCAAACGAGGCGTAGGCCGCCGCGTTTTCGCCGCCGACATACTCGAAATCAAGATCGAGTCCATCATAGCCGCGGGCGATATACTGCATGGCAACGGCATCTTCCAGCGCGGCACGCGCCGCGTCATCGCGCAGCATCTGCGTCGCCAGTTCCGATGAAAAGCCCCCTTCTTCCGTGAGTGTCGAAAGATGCATCAGTGCCCCCGCCTGATAGCTGTGTGCCAAACGAATCAGCCGCTCGTCATCCAGCACGATCAATCTGCCCTGCGGTGTGAAGCCATAAGTAAACGGTGTCAGATACGTCGCATACGGCAGCAGTCCGCGCAGCACTGTCTCCTGAACATAGGGATACGCATAGCCGTTTGTTTCGATCAGGCGCGACGGTTCATCCGTCAGGCGCAGCACCAGCACCTGCCCCGGATAGATCTCCGGCCGGCCGCCAAGGTTCGGATTGCGCTGGTAGAGTTCCATCACGCCCAGTCCGGCGTCCGATGCAATGGAAAACAGTGTCTCCCCGGCGCGCACGGTGTGCGTCCGTGCCGGAAACAAAATCACAAGACTTTGCCCGACGGCCAGCTGATACGGCGCCCGCAGGCCGTTGAACCGCGCGATCAGACCCGGCGCGACGCCGTACTCCCGCGCAATTGACGAGAGCGTCTGCCCCGCAGAGACAACGTGGATGGTCATAACTATCACCTCGTAAGCAGTGTATGCCGGCCTCCTTCAGGAAAAACGCAAAAAAATAAAAATCACACTTGACTTTTTGATCTTCATTCTGTATAATCACTTATGCTTTGTGAATGTGCTGGTATAGCTCAGTTGGTAGAGCAGCTGATTTGTAATC
>CAZUKJ010000187.1:0-3165 GCA_964620855.1 uncultured Oscillospiraceae bacterium | reverse complement strand
CGCGGTGCGGACTTGGTGGCAGGCGGGCGATCGCAGATCGCCCCTACCGGCGCGAGTGGTGGTGCAGTGCGCTCGCGAAAAAATGCATAGCACTTGCCTTTTACGGTTGTCACAGGATTGGTGTGATGATGTGGTGTGGCATGCCTGAGACTGTTTTATGCCCTCATCCGTTTTGCCGGGGAAAACAGTTGCATTTTTTGTGCCGATACGGCATAATAGAGGCAGCAGCGCGTCGGTCTGACGCGCTGTTGTGACGGAATTGGAGGTATGGAAGCTGTGAAAAAGAAACGCGAAGTCCAATCGCGCACGATGCTGGCGGTGATCATCGGTCTGGCGTGGCCCACGATGCTTGAGCAGCTGATGCAGACGGCAGTGCAGTATATCGACACGGCAATGGTCGGCACGCTCGGCACGCAGGCGACGGCGGCGGTCGGCGCGACGACAACGGTGAACTGGCTGATCGGCAGCTCGATTTCGGCGCTTAGCGTCGGCTTCCTCTCGTTTATCGCACGCTCGCTGGGTGCGGGCGAACACGAACGCGCCAGACGCGCTGTGTCGCAGGCGGTGCTGGCGGTTCTGTCGGTCGGTATTCTCTTCACAGTGCTGACGCTATCGCTGAGCGGGATGGTTCCGGTCTGGATGCAGGTCGATGAGAGCATCCGCGAGATGGCGTCGAAGTATTTCTTTATACTGTATCTGCCGATGCTGCCGCGCACAGCCAGCATCATCTTTGGCACGGTGCTTCGCGCGGCCGGAGACACAAAAACGCCGATGAAAGTCGGCGTGCTGGTCAATGCGATCAACGTCGTGCTGAACTTCCTTTTGATCTATCCGACGCGCACGGTCGCGCTGTTTGGCCGGAGCATGACGATGATCGGCGCAGGCTGGGGCGTGCTCGGCGCGGCCGCGGCCAGCGCAGTCGCCTTTACGGTGGGCGGTATTGTGATCACGATCGTCCTCTGGCGTCACCCGCAGATCTCGCCGCGCGGCCAGTCGATCCTGCCGGACAGCCAGATTCTCCGACCGTGCCTGAAGGTTGCGCTGCCGAATATGCTCCAGCGCTTCGGCACCTCTCTCGGCTATGTCGCGTTTGCGTCGATGATCAACTCGCTCGGCGAGCTTTCGACGGCGGCGCATACGATCGCCAATACGGTCGAGTCGCTGTTTTATATCCCGGGCTATGGTATGCAGACGGCGGCGGCGACGCTTGCCGGCAATGCCTACGGTGCGCGGGATGCTGCGAAGATGAAATCTCTGGCGAAGCAGCTGATTCCGCTGGAGATCGGGTTGATGATCGTTTCGGGCGGCGCGCTGTTTTGGGCAGCACCGGCACTGATGAGCCTGTTTTCGACGAATCAGGAGGTCATTGACCTCGGCGCGACGGTGCTGCGTATGGTTGCCATTTCTGAGCCATTCTACGGTTTCTCGATCATTATCGAAGGAATGATGATGGGCGTGGGCAAGACGAAAACGCCGTTTGTGTATAATCTGGTCGGCATGTGGTGTGTGCGCATCGTGGGTACATTCATCTGCACGCAGCTGCTCGGCTTCGGCCTGATCTCTGCATGGGCATGCATGATCGGCCACAACCTCCTGCTCTTCGTCCTGTTTTTGATCTGCTATGTTCGCGGCAGCTGGAATCCGCTGCGCGGCGAGCGCCTGCCGATAGAACTCTGAAATGAATAAAAAAGGGAGTGTTGCAATTTGCAACACTCCCTTTTGCTGTCTTTAGTTGTCGGTACGGTAGCGCTTCTGCGGGACATATTCGCAGTGCAGCAGCTCGTGGGCCTTGTGGCTGCCGGGCTCGCCGAGATAGGTCTCGTAGAGCTCCTTGACCACCGGGCTCTCGTGGCTCTTGCGGCGCACCATCGCCTCGTCCTGATCGTAGAGCGCCTTGGCGCGCAGGCCGCGCAGGTCGGTGAACGAACGCACGGAGGCGGGCTGCAGCGGCTGACCGCCGCCGTTGACACAGCCGCCGGGGCAGGCCATGAACTCGATGAAGTCATATTCAAGCTCTCCGGCGCGGATGCCGTCGAGAACCTTCTTGACATTGGCCAGACCGGAGGCGGCGCAGACGCGAACCGTCTTGCCGGGCAGCTCGTAGGTGGCTTCTTTGATGCCGTCGGTGCCGCGGACTTCGCGGTACTCCAGCGGAGCCATCTCGTTGCCGGTGACCTTGGCGACAACGGTGCGCAGCGCGGCTTCCATTACGCCGCCCGTCGCGCCGAAGATGACGGAGGCACCGGTGGAGACACCGAGCAGCGGGTCAAACTCGCCGTCCGGCAGCATTTCGAACATCATACCGGCCTGCGTGATCAGGCGGGCCAGCTCGCGGGTGGTCAGCGAAGCGTCAACCGGCATGCAGCCGTTGGCCATGCGCTGCTCTTCGCGCTTGCACTCGTACTTCTTGGCGGTACACGGCATGATGGAGACCACATAGATATCCTTCGGGTCGATGCCGGCCTTCTCGGCGTAGTAGCTCTTGACGAGCGCGCCGAACATCTGCTGCGGAGACTTGCAGCTCGACAGGTTCGGAACGAACTCCGGATAGTGCTGCTCGCAGTAGCGGATCCAGCCGGGGGAGCAGGAGGTGATCAGCGGGAGCGTGCCGCCGTCGCTCAGACGGTGCAGGAACTCCGTGCCTTCTTCCATGATGGTGATATCGGCCGCAGCGTCGACGTCGAAGACCTTGTCGAAGCCGAGACGATGGAGCGCGGTGACCATCTTGCCCTCGACATTGGTGCCGACCGGCATGCCGAAGCTCTCACCGAGCGTGACGCGAACCGACGGCGCCGGGCCGACAACGACGTGCTTGGTCGGGTCGTGCAGCGCAGCAAGGACTTCTGCGGTGTTGTCCTGCTCGGCGAGCGCGCCGGTCGGGCAGACGACGACACACTGGCCGCAGGAAACGCAGTCGACTTCTGCGAGATCGCGGTCGAACGCGGAGGAAATGTGAGTCTGGAAGCCGCGGTTGTTCGGGCCAATGACGCCGACAGCCTGCAGCTTGCGGCAGGCGGCAACGCAGCGGCGGCAGAGAACGCACTTGGAATTGTCGCGGACGAGGTGCAGCGCCGTGTCTTCGACCTGCGGCAGCATCTGGTCGTTGGCATAGCGGACGGCGTCGATGCCGAGGTCGGCAGCGAGCTGACGCAGCTCACAGTGCGC
>CAZUKJ010000186.1:0-3193 GCA_964620855.1 uncultured Oscillospiraceae bacterium | reverse complement strand
GCACTTGGCGCCCCTTCCCGCAGGGGAAAATGGGGCTGCCGTCGGTCAGGCGGCAGCCCCAAAGAAAACCTTAGTTGAAGCGGGTGTCCGCGCCGGCGAAGGAAGCCGGGTAAGTGGCAACCCACTCGCCGTCCTGAACCTGAATGAGGATCATGCCGGAGGTGTCGCCCAGGTTGGTGTTCTGGTTGTAACGCTCACCGGAGGTGGAGCCGTACTTCTCGGAAGTCTGGCCCTCGGTGCAGAACTTGATGCCGTCGTAACCGGAGAACATCATGACCCAGCTGTCGGAGGAGATGTCGGTGGCGTACAGAGCGTCAGCAACAGCCTCGCGGTCAGCAGAACCGGCGTTCTCAATGGCCTCGA
Organism: uncultured Oscillospiraceae bacterium; assembly: GCA_964620855.1. Classification (GTDB taxonomy): domain Bacteria; phylum Bacillota; class Clostridia; order Oscillospirales; family Oscillospiraceae; genus CAKTOF01. Next base: position 2,830 of record CAZUKJ010000186.1, on the reverse strand, counting down.
TGACGGTGGCGATGGCCAGCCAGCCCCAGGCCGGTTCCATGGTCATCTCGTAGCCGTAGGTGTCAGCAAACTGCGCGGCGAGAGCATTGACCTCGTCGGAAGCGCCGCCCCAGGACGGGACCCACGGAGCAGTGTAGAGGACGTTCTCAGCAGCAACAGCAGCTTCCTCGATGAAGGTGGTGTCGCCGACGCCGCCGCCGAGGCCGGCGATCATAGCGTCACACTGGAAGTCTTCCATGGTCTTGACGAACAGGTTGGTAGCGGAAGTGAAGATGGCGAGGATGACCAGGTCGGTCTCTTCGGCCTTGATCTTGGAAACGAGAGTGGACATGTCGGTGGTGGACTCGGAAACGGCCTCGTCAACGACGACCTCGTAGCCCCAGCTCTCGGCGTTGCTGCGCCACTGGCCGACAGCAGCGGAACCCCAGTCGCCCTCGTCGTAGACGATAGCGATCTTGTCAACCGGATTGTTGCGCTGGGTGCCGATGTGCTCGAGAACGCCAGTCCACATGTTGTCACCGTCGGAGGAGCCGACGTTGGTGCGGTAGACGTACTTGTTGGCTTCGCCCATGAAGTTCTCAGAGGTGGCGTTGCAGATCACGTACGGAACGCCGTGCTGGATGGCGAGCGGAGCGGTCGCAGCAGCGACGGTGGAGTTGTACGGGCCGACGACGGCGGTAACGCCGGCGTCAACGAGCAGCTCGAAGCCGGACATGCCGGTCTCCGGGTCGCCTGCAGAGTCCTGCAGAACGAGCTCAACCTTGGCGCCGCCGAGGGAGGCGATGCCGCCGTTTTCATTGATGTAGTTGGCGCAGAACTCGATGCCGTTGTACTGAACGCCGCCGTAGTAAGCGGTAGCGCCGGACATCGGGAGCAGGACGCCGATCTTCACGACGTTCTCGTCGGAAGAGGTGGTGTCAGTGGTGTCGGTGGTGGAGTCGGTGCTCGTGGTGGTATCATTGGTGGTGGTATCGGCGTCGGAGCCGGCACACGCGACCATGCTGAAAACCATCGCAAGCGCAAGAAGAAGTGCAAGAAGCTTTTTCATGGTGGAATCCTCCTAAAAAAATTTTATTTGGCAGCGGCGAAGCACTGTCATTTGCGCAGACTAGTATACATTCAATTTGTGAAAAATGCAAGCATCATCTTTAAAAAAATGAAGGATTTCTGTCTAAATTTGAGCTAACAATGTCTGGAAATGCAATTACTTCGGTCAGAGGACGGCTTTGGCGCTGAGCGTCTCCAGTTCGGCCATCGTCGGAACGGTTTTCGTCTGCTCGGCGCGGCGCACAATCCGGATGATCTCGTCGCACACCGGCGTCGGCACACCGGCCTTCTTCCCTGCCTCGGAGAGCACGCCGTTGATATAGTCGATCTCGCAGGCCGTCCCGCGGCGCAGATCCTGCAGCATGCTCGCCTCGGCCGAGCCGGACGGGCCCCACAGGCGATGGTAGATGGCGTCGGTCAGTTCGCGCTCTTCTTCGGTCGAAAAATCCATCAGCTCGCGGAAGTCCTCGCCGTGACCGAGCGGCGGCAGTGTCACGCCGAGCGCCGCGGTGACGTGCAGCAGCTCCCGGGCAACAAACTGCGCGCAGCGCAGCGCGCGCGGCTCGGCCAGAATGTCTCCAAACGAGCAGCCAAGCGCGGCCGAAACGCCGGAGAAGGTGCAGTTGACGAGCAGCTTGCTCCAGCGTACGCCGGTCAGCTGCGTGGTGATCTCAGTCGGGTTGACGAGCGAGAGCACTGCCTGCACGGCGCGCACCTTGTCGGTCACCGCGCCGTCCGGTCGGCCAAGCGTGCAGTGCCAGTTCGACTTCTCCGAACCGGCGCGGGTCACCCCGGGCGCAGCGAGCGCAGCCGTCCATGTGACGGCGCAGCCCATTGTCCGCTCGTCGCCGAACACTTCGGCAACGGCAGGCTCAGGCAGGCCGTTCTGCAGCGTGCAGACGATGCCGTCTTCCGCAACATGGCCTCGCAGCGACGCCAGCGCCGATGCATTGTACGGCTGTTTGACCATAAAAAAGACCAGATCGTATTCGCCCTCGATCTCGTCGGGCGTGAGCGCCGTGACCGGCACGCAGAACTCCTCCATGCCGACGACCGTCGCGCCGTGTTCGCGCAGCGCCTGTACATGCGCGCGGTTGACGTCGATCAGCTCTGCGGCAACACCCTGCCGGTTCAGATGCGCGCCGAGCAGCGTGCCCATGCCGCCGGCTCCCATGATGGCGATCCGTCGAAATGTGATGGTTTCCATAGTTCAATCCTCCTGCGCGGCGCCGCCAAACGGCCGTCGGCCGGTGTCCGGCCTGCCGCAGCACGCCCATTGTAGCACATCCTTTATAAAAAAGGAATGTTCCCCTGCCTTGATTTGACTGACAATTTTTGAGAATTTTCGCCCCATAATGTGTCATTGCGAGATAAGTGCGCACATTGGCGTGGCAATCCGCAACCCCAAATGCTTCCCATGCACACCGATGCCGGTATTTACGCACCCAATCTCCCAAGTATGTCATTGCGAAATATGTGCGCACACTGGTGTGGCAATCCGTAATCCCAAGGCTATCATCGCCCACCGAGGCGAGTATTCACACACCCAAACCACCAAATCTGTCATTGCGAACCAGCGCGCACGCTGGTGTGGCAATCCGTAACCCCTCTGAATAAGGCAGCGAGGAAAACAAAAGAGAACGGATTGCCACGACGCTGCACGCCTCGCAATGACAAAGCAGGGCGGACTGGTATGTTGCTATATGCCCTGCAATTCAGTACCGCCTCTACTGCCTCCCTCTGATGAGGGAGGTGGCAAAAATCTTTGATTTTTGACGGAGGG
>CAZUKJ010000185.1:0-3220 GCA_964620855.1 uncultured Oscillospiraceae bacterium | reverse complement strand
GATTTCATAATTTCATAATTTGTCCGGATATACAAGAACAGGCGCAACAGATGAAACTGTTGCGCCTGTTCACTGTTTTATGAGCACCCGCCATCAGGCGTCTCTCGTTTTTTATTGACACCTGGCCAGTGTCGCCTCCCATATGGTCTGCTCCGGCCAGCCGGTTGTATCGAACGAATCGCGGATGCACGCGCAGAGATATTCCAGCTTTGCAAGCCGCCTCGGCGCAGACGAGAATGTCCAGTCCGAACTCACCATTGCATATTCCAGAATCCGCGCACGGTCCTCTCTGGCAAATGTGCGCGAATACAGGTCCACGAACCATCCTTCATAGCCGTCTGTAAAGTACGACATCGGCATTTCCGACGTGGTCTCGGCATAGGTGAACCCCTCCGGGTTCAGCGCCGCCCAGGCCTCTTCGGAATACAGCGCGCCCTCGCGCAGATTGGCATCGAAGGTGAGCTTATTGTCGATCAGATGCACGATCTCATGGTAGATCGTCTGTTCGAGCGAGCCGGCGCGTGTGATGTCGACGACAAGTGCGGTCTTGCCCTCCATCGTCTGCACAAAGCCGGAAAAAGAGGTAAAGCCGGACACCACCTCCGGCAGATCGAGCTTGGTCAGCGCCCCCGTCAGGTGGAATTCGATCTCGACCTGATTGCCGTACAGAAGCTGCCCCATGAAGCCCTGCGGCAAGGAAGAAAGCACGGACTCCGCCGCATCCAGTCCGGACGAGACATAGCGTTCATCCGCTTCCACGGCAGCTGCAAAATCGCCGTACTCCGTCATAACCTGATCCGCGATCCGGATCGTGACGCCGTACTGCTCCGAAAGCGCCGCCGCGCGGTCATAGAGCGCCTGCGAAACCGCCGTTCCTGCCGTCAGCGTCGTCTCATAGGCGGGCATCAGCTGCAGGCTCTCGCCTGCCACAGGAATTGAGAGATCCCAGAAAAGAAGCCGCGCCGAACCGTCTTCGAGATCGATTGCCGCACAGTAATAGCCGCCGTCTGCCTGCGACCAGACCGGGTCGCCCATCAGCATAACGCCGTCGAATGTGCAGCGCGAGAGGAAGCTGCCATCGAGGCCGTAGAGCGTCATCTCGGCAGAACCGTTGATATCATAGCTGACTGCCAGCAGTCTGGCCGGGTCGCTCAGCATCCGCACCGTCACATACTGCCCTTCGGGTACAAAGCGGTACGGTCGGTCCGCCTTGCCGAGATAATAGTCGTTCGCCTCTCCCATATGATCGGCCAGCCAGACATCCTCGCTGCACGAAGCGCTGCCGAACGCTCCCGCAAACGGAAGCATCGTCACCTCACCTGTCGTCAGGTTTACCACGCCGCGGATCGCCATCAGCGAATCCCGATCCGTTCCGGAGAACGACACCAGATCACCGCAGCGTCCGCTTGCCAGCATCCGGATCACATTCTCCGCCAGCACCGAGGTCTCCCCCGTTTCAAGATCGGTGATGCGAATCCCCTCTTCTTTTGTGATGCAGTAGGCTTTCGTCCTGTCCGGGCTGACATGAACCGCGTAATACTCCGCCGTCACCTGATGGTACTGTGTCTGCTGCAAAGTCTGGTCCAGCAGATAGATTTCACCATCTGCCCAGTCGGTCACGGAGATCCTGTCGCCGCACAGCTGCACGTCCAGCACGTCAATGTCACGGAATGTCGTCTCATGCAGAATATCGCCCGTCCCGGTACTGAGCACGCAGAACTTCAGCACGCTCGTCATATCCTCGCTCAGTTCATAGCCCCAGGTGAGCAGGCCGTTGTCAAGCAGGAGCACGCTTGGAAGCAGCGTCTGTTCCAACGGCACCAGCGAGATCACGCCAAGTTCATCCATCGGCTGCCGATCGTCCAGAATGCTCGGCACGACGACAGGCGGCTGCTCCGGGGTAGGATCGGGCGTAACGGGCAGCTCCACGGCATCATCCGGTGTGACGGACACATCCGGTGTCAGCTGCTCGCTGCCGGGCTGCTCAGTTTGCTCCGGCAGTGTCTCAACCGGTTTGGCGCAGCCGGCCATCAGAAACAGCAGCAGCGCCAGAAGGCACAGTAAGATCCGTTTGAATCGCATATTGAGACCCCCTTCCCAGCAATGATCTTCTACCTGTATTTTACACTGCATCTTGCAGAAAATCTACAGAAGAAGCAACAAAAAAGAAAGCGTGCCGTTGCGGGATAAGCGCGCACACCGGTGCGGCAATCCGCCCCCCCAAAAAGCGAGGATACGAAAAGGCAGGCAAATACGGTTCGCCTCCACAGTTTTCGAATCGGTTTTTCACCGGAGCTTGCGGAAATTTGGCCGCAGTTGACTATTGGCAAACCCGCCGCGGCATGCTACAATACACATGCATCAGGATTTGTCAAAAGGAGACTGAATATATATGAAATTAGGTATCGTGGGTCTGCCGAACGTCGGCAAGTCGACCCTGTTTAACGCCATCACCAACGCGGGCGCGGAAGCGGCCAACTATCCCTTCTGCACCATCGACCCGAACGTCGGCATGGTCACCGTCCCGGACGAGCGCCTCGACTGGCTCTCCGAGCTCTACCAGCCGAAGAAGACCACTCCCGCCGTCATCGAATTCGTCGACATTGCGGGTCTTGTCAAGGGTGCGAGCAAGGGCGAAGGTCTGGGCAACAAGTTCCTTTCCAACATTCGCGGCACGGACGCGATCGTTCACGTCGTGCGCTGCTTTGAAGACTCCAACATCACGCATGTGGAAGGCTCGACCAACCCGCTGCGCGACATTGAGACGATCAACTACGAGCTGATCATGGCCGATATCGAGATGGTCGAGCGCCGCCTCGACCGCGCGCAGAAGTCCGCCAAGGGCGGCGACAAGAAGTTCGGCCACGAGATCGAAGTGTTTACCGAGCTGCTTGAGCACCTCAACGGCGGCAACCTCGCGCGCACCTTCGACTGCACCGATGACGACGCCCAGCTGATCGCCACAAGCGACCTGCTCACGCTCAAAAAGACCATCTACGCCGCCAACGTCGGCGAAGACGAAGTCTCCGCGCCGGAGATGAGCGCCCACTATCAGGCCGTCGCCCAGCTCGCCGCGCAGGAAGGCTCGCAGGTCCTGCCGATCTGCGCCCGCCTCGAAGCCGACATTGCCGAGCTCGACGATCCGGAGGAAAAGGCCATGTTCCTGGAAGAACTCGGCATTGCCGAGTCCGGCCTTGACCGACTCATCAAGTGCTCCTAC
>CAZUKJ010000184.1:0-3271 GCA_964620855.1 uncultured Oscillospiraceae bacterium | reverse complement strand
GGTGTATCGAAGTGCACTCTTGCGCCTGTGAACTGTTTTATGAGCACCCGCCATCCGGTCGCAGTCTTTTTCCACAAACAAACCGGGCAGGAAGCGGCGCTTCCTGCCCGGTTCTTATTTCATCATACGGTTTTCGGCTTGAAGCAGAAAACCAGACTGATCTTTTCTCTTGCGTCAACATAGATCGCGCCGCGTTCTTCGTGCCAGTCCAGCCCGGACGCCGCCACACAGCGGCGGCAGGCTGCCATATCCGAGACAAGAAACACGACCGCGCAGAAAATCGAGCGATCCGGGTCGGGCGCATAGCCGAACTCGTCGCAAAACGAGGCCGAGTCCATAATGGAGAGCTTTTCAACGCCCGTGGGGCAGCGCTCGCTGCCCGAGGCGGCATTGAGCCGATCCATCCCGGCACAGAGCGCATCGGCCGCCGCTTCATCGTCCATGCACATTACGACCTCGTCAAAAACATCTGCCGTGTTGGGGTGCTGATAGCGATTGGGCTGATAGAGCACGCCCGGGTTCTTGTGCTCAAGGAACGCCAGATGCGTTCCGGGAATCACATCCCGCTCAATGGCAACCAGATGAAACTCCGCCGGGCCTTTCACCTCTCCGTGGTCGGTGTTAGCGCGGATCGTAACATGAATATCGGGCAGGGTCTCTCCGGCCGCGGTCAGCTCTGCGTGCATCCGCTGCGCGTCATCGGTCAGAAATGTCGCCGCATACATACCGCCGTCGGATTTGAGATAGCGGTAAAACTCATCGACCTCCGGCGGAAACTGCGCGCCCTCCAGATAGGCGTTGTCCACGACGAAGTGGAGCGAAGGAACCGGCCGGTTTCGGACCTTCTCCGGCAGGCTCGTGCAGTTTTCCTCCCCGACGAAGCCGAGCGGAAACATCACATCTGCAAACGAGGCAATATCCCGGGTGATCACCGTACCCAGATCAAGTTTGGCAGAAAGGTATTTTTTCATGGTCATTCCCCTTTGTCAGGCAATCGGCTTGCCGTCCGGGCCGAACTGCCCGTCCAGCCAGATCCATGTGGCGGCATAGACGGCGATTGCATCGGTCATATCGCGGATGATCACAGACTCATCCGCGCCGTGCGGCGCGCCAAAGCGCTGCTTCTTAAATTCCAGCTCCGGGCCCATGTTCGGGCCGTAGCCGACAGCATTCGGCAGCAGGCGGGTGTGCGTGCCGCCGGGCAGCACCGCCGGCTTCAGATCTCCCAGACCCAGCAGCTCGTTGGCCAGCGCCGTCAGCTTCCGCGGCATGCCGCCCATCGAATCGAGCGGAATATAGAGCGGACGGTCGTTGGAGGTGACCTCCACCCGGAAGTCGTTCTCGGCACAGACCGCGCAGACGGCTTCCACCAGCGCGTCCTGATCGCAGGTGATGGCCGTGCGCACATTCAGGCTCTGGCGCAGCTTGCCCTGCTCCAGACGAACCATGCCGCCGACGCAGGTATTTTTGCCCGAATCCTCATCTTCGTACTCGATGCCCATACCGGAGCCATAGTAGTCGCCCAGAATCCGGTCGAGGAAGGCGACGCGCACCTTGGCCTCGCCGGTCAGAAGCGCCGCTCCGTTGAGCGCCGCCGCCAGCTTGGCAATGGCGCTGACCGTGCCGACCTGCGGCGACGCCGCGTGTCCGGCGATGCCGGATGCGTCGATGCGGACGCCGTTGTCTGCGGGGCTGACCGTTACATCATAATCCGCCAGCGCAGACTGCACCTCCGGCAGCGAGACGCCCGAGATCACGGCATAGGCCGCCTCCGGGATGCTGTTGGCCGCGATACCGCCGCTCAGCTCCACCAGATTGCCGTCGGTTACATCCGTTTCGAGCATCATGCGGACAATGCCCTTCTCGCCGTAGTGGATGGGGAAGGCGCAGTCGCAGACCAGAAACAAACTGGGCAGATGCGCTTTGTGTTTTTCCAGAAAATGCGGCATATCCGTCATGCCGGACTCCTCGTGGCAGCCCATGAGCACACGGACGGTGTTTTTCAGCGGGATTCCCAGTTCCCGCAGGCAGCGCAGGCTGTAAAGCGCGGCCACACAGGCGCCCTTGTTGTCGCCTGCGCCGCGGCCGATCACCTGACCGTCCTTCACCGTCGCCTCATACGGCGGATATGTCCATCCGGCGCCCGCCGGAACAACATCGAGATGTCCAACCATGGCAACTTCGGTGTCGGTCTCGCCGCGATAGATGGCGCTGCCGCAGTAGTATTCGTCGTTTTCCGTCTCCATGCCATACCCCGCGGCCATCTCCAGCGCAGCATCGAGCACCTTCGCGCAGCCCTCGCCGAGCGGATGCGGAGAATCCGGCGTAGGAACGGCAACGCTTTCAATATTGATCAGGCTGCAAAGGTCGCGGATATATTCCGCCTCGTGCTGTTCCACCCAGCGGCGGATCTCCGGCAGCCACTTCTGATATTGCGTCATAGACATACTCCTTTCAGGCGTGGGACGGACACGCTCCCGCCCACCGCATTTGGAATATTGTATCACAACACCCCATTTTTGGAAAGCATCTGCCGCGGAGAAATACCTTGACACTGCCGAAACCGCGAGTTTGTGCAATCTCCGGTCTGCCGTTTTGCCGCAGCTTTGGTTGACATCCCCAAAGCGCAGGTTGTATACTAAAAATACAAAACGATGACACAGGAGGTTTCCGCTATGGAATACAAGCACCTGATCCCTTCCGTCAACGAATGGCTGGCCGGAGAGCGCCAGAACTACATCGACGATCTCATTGAGGCAATCAGCATCCCTTCCGTCGCCACACCCGGCGAGGGTGGCTACACATTCGGCTCCGAATGTGCCCGCATGCTGGACTGGATGCTGGAAAAAGGAAAAGCCCTCGGTCTGGAGACCGAAAACGACGAATACTACTGCGGCAGCCTGATCTACCGTGGTTCCGGCGACAAAGAGGCCGCCTATGTCGGCCATCTGGATGTTGTCCCCGCAGGCCCCGGCTGGACCATCACCGAGCCGTTTCAGGGCGTATACATCGACGGCCATATTGTCGGCCGCGGCGCAGGCGACAACAAGTGCTCCTGCATCGCCTTGTTCTATCTGCTCAAATACCTGAAAGAGCATGACGTCAAGCTCAAGCACTCCATCCGCGTCCTCTACGGCTGTCAGGAGGAGTCCGGCATGACCGACATGCCCTACTTTGTGGAAAAGCATAAGGATCATCTGCCCGAGGTATTCTTTGTCTGCGACTGCCCCTTCCCCATCCACCACGGCGAGATGGGCCGCTTCTCCGGCGA
>CAZUKJ010000183.1:0-3297 GCA_964620855.1 uncultured Oscillospiraceae bacterium | reverse complement strand
TACTTGCCGATGAACTCGCCGCGGTAGATTTTTCTCATTTTTCCGGACGGATGGTTGCGAACCATCGGCTTTCCCATGAACTCGACCAGGCCATTGGTCGGCTCATAAACGCCGGTGATGCAGTTGAACGCCGTTGTCTTGCCGGCACCGTTTGGTCCGATCAGCGCAACGATCTTGTTTTCCGGAATATCCAGCGACAGGTTGTTGACAGCAACGACACCGCCGAACTGCATCGTCACATTTTCAACATGCAGAACGATATTCTCACTCATTGCCATCCACCTCCTGCGCCGGTTTTGCTTTCTTTTTGCTTTTCAGCTTCTTCGCGATGCGTGCAAACGACAGTTCCTTATCGCCCATAATACCCTGCGAGAAGAACAGAACGATGACCATGATAATGACCGAGAAGACAACCTTGCGGAAACCATCGCGGAAGAACGGTACGGTAATGCCAAATACGGAGCCGCTGTCGAGGAAGCGCAGCCACCACTCTGAGCAGGCAATATACAAAAATGCACCGATGCAGCTGCCGGAGATCGAGCCGATACCGCCGATGACGACGATCAGGAGGATCTCATAGGTCATGGTCGTAGTGAACGTGCTCGCCTGCACCGTCGTCTGATACATCGCCAGCAATGCACCGCCGACACCGGCAAAGAAGCTCGAGGTGACAAACGAGATCATCTTGTGCTTAAACAGGTTGATGCCCATCGCCTCTGCCGCAACCTCATCATCGCGGATCGCTTTGAGTGCGCGGCCATACGAAGAATTGATCAGAAGAATGATCACGAGAATCGAGAGCATCGCGATCAGGAACGGGAAGATCGTCCCGAACTTCAGCGTCATAGAACCAACCGTCAGCTTCATATCTGCAAACGTTGTGTACTTGCGGAGCATATTCGAGCCATTGGTGATCGTACCGAGCCCATTCCACTGGAACAGTGCGCGGATGATCTCCGCGAAACCGAGTGTGGCAATGGCCAGATAATCGCTCTTTAAGCGCAGAACCGGAATGCCGATCAATGCCGCAAATCCGGCAACAATCGCGCCGGCAATGATGATGCAGATGACGGCGCCAAGGAAACTGCCCAGCGCGGAACCCAGAACACCGGAAAGCGCTTCCGGGATCGAGAATTGAATCAGGCCTCCGTCAAAATACTGGTAGACCGCGGCGCGTTCACTCGTTGGGATCGCAATGATCGCATAGGCGTAAGCACCGATGAGCATAAAGCCGGCCTGACCAAGGCTGAACAAGCCCGTAAAGCCATTGAGCAGGTTCATAGAAACGCAGACGAGCGAGTAAATCGCGCCTTTTTTCAGAACCGGAATCAGCATCAGCGTGAACGAGTTTGCCGGGAGGAAATTATCCAGCAAAAACAAGACGATATACAGCGCAGCGATCAGAACGGCCGCGACCGTATTGTCGAGCTTTTTGGCGCGCATCTCCTCCGAGCTGTTCAGGGTGGGGTTGAGCGCTTTGTTGTTTTTCTTTCCCATAGTGCTCACCTCAAACCTTGTCTGTGGTCTTCTCACCGAAAATACCGGTGGGCTTGACCATGAGAATCACGATCAGCAGCAGGAACGTAAATGCATCGGAAAACGCTGTCCAGCCCGCGCCTTTGATCAGATTCTCACAGATACCAATGATAAACGCACCGACAACCGCACCCGGAATCGAGCCGATGCCGCCGAAAACCGCTGCAACGAATGCACGAAGGCCGGGCAGCGAACCGGACATCGGTGTGACAGAGGCATAGTTGGTGAAGTACAGCATGGAGCCGATTGCCGCCAAAAAGCTGCCGATGATAAAAGTCATGCTGATAACCGAGTTGATGCGGATACCCATCAGCTGGCTGGTCTCAAAGTCCTTCGACACCGCGCGCATTGCCATGCCGATCTTGGTATGCTTGACCAGCAGCACAAGCAGGATCACCAGAATGACGGTCAAAAACGGGGTGATAACCGTGACCGCCTTGGTCGGCACACCAAAAATCGTGACCTGCTGGCTCAAAAACGGGATGTTGGTGTATGTCTGCGGCAGACCACCGGTGAAGTAGAGCGCGCAGTTCTGCAGCAGGTACGAAACACCGATTGCAGAGATCATAACCGACATACGCGGCGAGGATCGCAGCGGCTTATATGCAGCACGCTCGATCAGGAATCCGATCAGCACCGTCACAACAATCACCAACGGAATCGCCAAATACAGCGGCATCGCAGTGGACGCATAAACCATGACGAGGCCCGCGACCATGAATACATCGCCATGCGCGAAGTTGATCAGGCGCAGGATGCCGTAGACCAGCGTATAGCCAATCGCAATCAATGCGTACTGACCGCCGACGGAGATACCGGAAATCAAATACGGCAGGTTTGCCTGGATAAATTCAGACATCAGAGGTTCAACTCCTTTGGATTTCGGGAGCGTATCCTTCCATCTCCCGCCGCAGCAGGAGACGCAGGGATACGTTCCGCGTGAGATTTTCCGCACAAGCAGCGGATCGAAAAAATTGCGTCATGGCGGGAGCACTCCTGTGCTCCCGCCACGAAGATCATTCAGAGTTTTTCAATTAGCCAACACTCTGGACGGTGACGTAGTCCCAGCAAATATCGGTCGTATTGGCGGTCTTGATGTATGCAGAACCACGGACGGCATCGCCGATATCGTCGAACGCGATATCACCGGAAACGCCGGTGTAAGTCACGCCCGGAAGCACTTCCAAAACCTTAGAAGCGTCAGCGGAATCCGCGGCCTTGAGCGCCTCAAGCGCCACATAGTAAGCATCATAACCCATGACGGAAACAGCCGCGATCATGTCGTTGCCGCCGTTGTTGGCGAGCTTGTCGGAGTTTGCATTGAGCCAGCCCTTAAAGCCTTCCTCGAAATCGAGATCGCCGCCCTCAGCGTAGAAGGTAGAGACGTAGATAGCGACTTCCTTGCCGGAAGCAGCATCGAGGATCTGGTTGGAGTCCCAAGTGTCGCTGGCGATGAGCGCAGCATCAACGCCCTGAGAAACCGCCTGGTCAACGATCAGCTGACCGTACTGAATGGAGGTCGGCGCAAAGATGACATCAGCACCCTCATTCTTGGCGGAAGTCAGGTAAGAGGTGAAGTCCGAGGTATCCTTCGGGAATTCGGCGGTGATGATCTTCATGCCGAGGTTTTCGCCGGCTTCCTTGAAGTAGTTGACGAGGCCCTGGTCATAGTCGTTGCCGAGCTCGCCGAGGCAATAGACGGTGGAAGCACCCAGCTGGTCATACGCGAAGTTGGCCAGAACGGTGCCCTGGAACGGATCC
>CAZUKJ010000182.1:0-3326 GCA_964620855.1 uncultured Oscillospiraceae bacterium | reverse complement strand
CTATTACCTTGAACCGCATACGGGTTTTTGGTAAAGTAATAAGTAAGAAGCAATAGTGAATACGCAGTAAAAACAACATTTCACCTTTATCATGGAAGTATGCTTTTCGCGAGGTAGAAAACATGACAGATCGTCTTTGTTGACCAACTCCAAGGCTTTTGCATGTGCCTCCCATGAAGAATATTATGGGCATAGCCGTATCCAGTGAATATAGAATCAGGACGGATGTTGATATCAAGTTGTAAAACATTAAGGGGAGAACAAACGTGAAAACGCGTGATTTCATCATTACAAAGGCTGCATTTGACGATTGTTCTTCTGCGGCAAACCTTGCCGCGCGTCTTTGGCCCGATCACGCTGCAGGCGAGCTTGTCCCCGAGTTTGAGCAATTTCTTACCCGCTCAGATCATGCAGTTTTCCTCTGCCAGATGGACAATCGCTTCATCGGCTTCGCTCACTGTTCGCTCCGCCATGATTATGTTGAGGGAACGGACAGCAGCCCTGTGGGCTATCTGGAAGGTATATTTGTCCTTGAGGAGTACCGGAGGTGCGGCATTGCCAAAGCACTATTGGCAGCATGCGAAGCCTGGGCAAAAAATCTGGGCTGCTTAGAGTTTGCCAGTGACTGCGAACTGACCAACCAAACCAGTCTGTTCTTCCATGAAAAGCTCGGATTTGCAGAAGCAAATCGAATTGTTTGCTTCTGCAAAACGCTGTAAATGCCGCCGATTTTTTGATCACGAAACCCAAGGGGGTGCTGCATTTTGCAGCACCCCCTTCCTTATTCATAATTCACAAAAATGAGTGCCGCTGTATTCTTCGATCCCCTGTTGCAGGATTGTCGATGAGCTGTCCGTCTCCGGTAAACCGGGAACCGTGGCAGGGGCAGTCCCACGAATGCTCCTGCTTGTTGTATTTAAGCGCGCAGCCAAGGTGCGGACAGCGCGGCACGGTCGGTGTCAGCAGCCCGAGCAGCGATTCCGCTGCATTGATCGCCAACTGCGGATGAAGCATGGATCTGGACGGGGAGAAGAGCGCAGCATACGGGTTCGCCTTACCCTGCACCAAGTCGGTGAGGATCATGGCGGCGACCATAGAGGAGGTCATCCCCCACTTATTGAAGCCTGTTGCTGCGTAGAGGTTGGGCGTGCGCTTCGAATATGGCCCAATATAGGGCATGCCGTCCAGGCTCATGCAGTCCTGCGTCGCCCATCGAGCCACTTCCCTGGCGTTTGGATAGTACTTGCGGGCAAAATCGGAAAGCTCCTGCCAATTTCCTCCCTTTTTACCCGTTCGGTGACCACCGCCGCCGAGCAGAAGCAGATCACCGTAGTTCCGAAAGGAAAGCCCCGTATCCGACTCGTCAAGATACATTCCGTTCACATCGGGCGCATTTCGGAGGGCGAGTACATAGGACCGGTGCTGATAGAGCTTCAGGAAATAACTGCCGTGCTTGTTCAAAAACGGGAAATGTGTGGCGACGATGATCTTCTTCGCCCGAATCGTCCCGTGATCGGTGATCGCTTGCTCTGGCATAATCTCCCGCACCTTGGTGTGCTCCATAATGCGAAGCCCTTTGGCGATGCCATAGGCAAATTTCAGCGGATGAAACTGCGCTTGCCGCGCCACTCGCACCGCGCCGGCTACAGGAAACGGCAGCGGCAGATTGGTCGCGAGCGCTGCTTCCACACCGAGTTTGCGGTATGCTTCCAGCTCTGCTTCGATCTTGCGGCGATCGGTCCGCGAGTAGACGAAGGCATCTTTTTCTTCAAAATCGCAGTCGATGGCTTGGCTCAGTTCGCGATACTTTTCAAGCGCCAACCGGTTGGCTTCCCAATACTTCCGCGCCCCGTCGATCCCAACGGTGCGGATAAGCTTATCGTAAATCAGACCGTGTTGAACGGTAATTTTGGCGGTTGTGTTCCCGGTAATGCCGCTGCAAATGCAGTCGGCTTCAACGAGTATATGGTCCACTCCCGCGGCGTTGAGCATCGCGGCACACAAAATCCCCGCCAGGCCGCCGCCGATGATGAGAACATCGGTATTCCGGTCCTTCTGCTGCGCGCCATAATCGGGCCTCTCCGTACTGTTTGTCCAAATTGAGTCCATGCTGCCACCTCTTTGAAGTAGTATTGGCGTTCGAAGGAAGATTGATACGGGATTGTTCATCCAATCTCCATGTTCTTCTGCTAAACCGCGCCGGAATCCATTTGCAAAAGAACGTCTCTCAAGGAAATCAATCCGGTGTTGCACTGTCAGGCATTTGCCGTCTGTGCGCGTTCAACACAGGAAAACGAAACACTCTTTTTGTCGTCCCTCTACAGCAAAGCGTCCGATCCGGTTGGATCGGACGCTTTGCCATTTTCTCGTGATCGGTTGTAATTTTCACCCCGATGTGGTACAATTCTGTCGGTTTCAAGTCCTCATACTTTTCATCCGGTTGGGCGTCTATCCAGCTGCCGCAAATAGTTGTCTGCGACGCCGTTCGCAGTCAGCTATTCTTTTTTTGGAGGTACTACTATGCATTACGATGTGATCATTATCGGCGCAGGCCCGGGCGGCATTTTTGCTGCATACGAGCTGATGCAGCGCGATCCGGAACGAAAGGTGGCCGTCTTCGAAGCCGGCCACGCACTCGAGCAGCGTCACTGCCCCATTGACGGCGAAAAGATCAAAACCTGTATCAGCTGCAAGAGCTGCAGCATCATGAGCGGCTTCGGCGGCGCCGGTGCATTTTCCGACGGCAAATATAACATCACCAACGATTTCGGCGGCACACTGCACGAGTACATCGGCAAGAAAAAAGCGCTCGAACTGATGCACTACGTCGACGAGATCAACATGCGCTACGGCGGCGAGGGCACCAAGCTCTACTCCACTGCCGGTACCCGATTCAAAACACTCTGCATCCAGAATGACCTGCATCTGCTCGATGCCTCCGTTCGCCATCTGGGCACCGACATCAACTATGTGGTGCTGAAAAACCTGTATGACGATCTCAAGGGCAAGGTGGACTTCTTCTTTGACACTCCGGTACAGTCCGTCTCTGTCATTGAGAGCGGCTATGAGGTGATCTGCAAAGACGCTGCTTACCGGTGCGTGGATTGCATCGTCTCAGTCGGCCGCATCGGAAGCAAGTGGATGGAGGCCGTGTGCCGCGAACTGGACATCCCCACCAAGTCCAACCGCGTGGATATCGGCGTGCGCGTGGAGCTGCCTGCCGCCGTGTTCGCGCACCTGACCGACGAGCTCTACGAGAGCAAGATCGTCTACCGCACCGAGAAATACGGAGACCGCGTGCGTACATTCTGCATGAACCCCAAAGG
>CAZUKJ010000181.1:0-3349 GCA_964620855.1 uncultured Oscillospiraceae bacterium | reverse complement strand
AGAACACGGCACCCGGGCCGCCGATGGCAATGGCGCCGGCGACGCCTGCAATGTTGCCCGTGCCGACGGTGGAGGCCAGCGCAGTGCACACGGCCTGGAACGGCGTCAGTGCGCCGCTTTCCGCCTCGCTTTTGTGAAACAGGCCGCCGATGGTTTTCTTGATCGAGTGGCCGAAGTGGCGGAACTGAACCAGCCTGGTGCGGAACGCCAGCAGGATGCCAACGCCGATAATGCAGATCATCGCGGGCAGACCCCAAACGAAATTGTTGACCGCTTTGTTGACGGATTCAACCCATTTTAAAATCTGTTCCATAGTATGGTTACCTTTCTGTAGGGTTTTTGTTATTTTACAACAGAACACAGTAAAAATGAAGAAATTTTTTGCGTATGTCCGAAATTTGTCAGGCAAAAAGAATAAACGAACGCTTGTTCTCTTTTGGAAAATGCGATATAATGCGAACAGATGAAAAAAGGAGGCGGCAGGGCATGGATCGGACGTATATCGCCATCGATCTGAAATCGTTTTATGCATCGGTTGAGTGTGTCGAGCGCGGGCTTGATCCGATGACCACGAACCTGGTGGTGGCCGATATTACCAGAACGGAAAAAACGATCTGTCTGGCTGTCTCGCCGTCGCTCAAGGCGTACAACATCTCCGGCCGCGCGCGATTGTTTGAGGTTGTGCAGGCGGTGCGCCGGGTCAACAGCGCCCGTCTGCAGGCGGCGCCGGGGCGCCAATTCACCGGCTCGACCTGTGACGATGTGCGTCTGCGCAGCCACCCGGAACTGAGTCTGAACTATTTTGTCGCGCCGCCGCGCATGGCGCATTATATTGATTACAGCACGCGGATCTATGAGATCTATCTGAAGTATGTTGCGCCCGAGGACATCCATGTCTATTCGATCGACGAAGTGTTTATGGATGTAACCGGTTATCTGAAGACGTATGGCATGACGGCCCGCGAGCTGGCAATGACGATCATTCTGGATGTGCTGGCGGAGACGGGCATTACCGCCACGGCCGGGATCGGCCCGAACCTGTATCTGTGCAAGGTAGCCATGGACATTGAGGCCAAGCACCTCGCGCCGGATGAGAACGGCGTTCGCATTGCAGAGCTCGACGAGCTGCGCTACCGGCAGTCGCTCTGGTCGCACCGGCCGCTGACGGATTTTTGGCGCGTTGGCCGCGGTTATGCGAAGAAGCTGGAAAAGTACGGGCTGACCACGATGGGAGACATTGCGCGATGCTCGCTGGGCGGCCCGGAAGACTATTACAACGAGGATCTGCTCTACCGGCTCTTCGGCGTCAACGCCGAGCTGCTGATCGACCATGCGTGGGGATATGAACCGTGCACGATCGCTGAGATCAAGGCCTATCGGCCGAGCACGAACAGCATCAGCTCCGGGCAGGTGCTGCACGAGCCGTATCCATCGGACAAGGCGCGGCTGGTGCTGCGCGAGATGGCGGATGTGCTCTCGCTCGATCTGGTGGGGCAGGGGCTGGTCACGGATCAGCTGGTGCTCACAGTGGGCTACGATGCAGAAAATCTCAAAGACCCGAGTCGCCGGCGGGAGTACCGCGGCGAGATCACAACGGACCATTACGGCCGCGCAACGCCGAAGCACGCCCACGGCACGGTCAATCTGGGCGCACACACCAACTCGACAAAGCAGATCATGCAGGCGGTGACCGAGCTTTACGACCGCATCACCGACCCGGCACTGCTGGTACGGCGGCTTACAATCGGCGCAAACCGGGTTCTCGACGAGCGCACGGCCGAGCAGCAGTGTGCGCCGGAGCAGCTTGATCTGTTTGGGCCGGATGAGGACGAGCGGGCAGCGCAGACGGCAGCGCACGAACGCGAGCGCAATATGCAGCAGGCGGTGCTTGCGATCAAGAAAAAATATGGAAAAAACGCCATTCTCAAGGGCATGAGCCTCGCCGAAGGGGCAACGGCCATCGACCGAAACGGACAGATCGGAGGACATCAGGCATGACGGAACCTTACGATGATATCATTCACCTGCCGCGGCCGAAGTCAATGCGCCATGCGCCGATGCCGCGGTCGGCCCGGGCCGCGCAGTTTGCCTCGTTTGCTGCGCTCGTCGGCCATTCCGCGGCCATCTCCGAGACGGCGCGCCGAACGGACGCGCAGATCGAACTGGACGAGACAGAGCTGGCGGCGGTCAACGAAAAGCTGCGTCTGCTGGCGCAGTATGACCGGCCCGAGGCGGCGATCACCTGCTTTTTCCCGGATGAAAAAAAGGCGGGCGGTGAATATCGCACCATCCAAGGAAACATTTTCCGTATCGACGCCACGGCGCAGACGGTCGTGATGGAAGACGGCAGCAGATTGAAAATGGCGGCGATCCTTGCAATTGAAAGCCCGCTGCTTGATTTATCAATATAAATCCAATATAATAAAAAAATCCGGGAACATTTTGCGACCGGATGCGTCTGAACAGACAGAACGGCGCTCCGACGCCGGAATCAACACGATTATTGGAGGATACATCCCATGCTGAAGAAACTGCTTGCGCTGCTGCTGGCTGCGCTGATGCTCACCTCGGTGCTGACTGCCTGCTCGAAGGAGGAAGCGGAGGTCGAGGAGAACGAGACGATCACCGAGACCGATACCAACGAAACCACGAACGATGAGACCGAAACCGGTGAGACGGACGCCGACAACGGCGAGTCTGATCAGGTTGAGGCGGATACCCCGGCAGACGACGAGCTGACGGAAGACCCGACGATGAACGCCCCGGCTGCCGATCCGAATGAGACTCCGGCAGAGCCGGATATGAATGTTCCGGCGGCTGACCCGAACGAGACTCCGTCCGCGCCGGTCGAGACGCCGGCTGTGACCCCGTCCGAGCCGGCGGACACTCCGACCGTAACCAACCCTGTGGTTCCGAGCGAGACTCTGCCGGCGGATCTGACCGCCGAGACGGTCATTGACGCGATCTACAATGCGTTTGATACGCAGCTGGGCTCTCTGATGACCATGCCGGTCGATCTCTCCGACGCGGACGCCCTTCGCTACTTCACCGGCCTGACCGATGCTTCCGTGCTTGTCGAGGCGGCCGTTTCCGAGCCGATGATGAGCTCGCAGGCGTACTCCATGGTGGTCCTGCAGGTGACGGATCCGTCGCAGGCGGAGTCTGTTGCGCGGCAGGTGATGGCCGGCGTCGACCCGGTGAAGTGGCTCTGCGTCAGCGCAGAGGACATGGCTGCGGCGGTCTCCGGAAATTGGGTGATGTTTGTGATGATTGACACGAACTTCGAGAACATGGATGCCGTGGATCTGGCCAACACCTTTGTCAGCCTGTACGGCGGCAGCGTCCTCTC
>CAZUKJ010000180.1:0-3354 GCA_964620855.1 uncultured Oscillospiraceae bacterium | reverse complement strand
CGCCCTTGGAGATCTCCTTCAGCCGCTCCTTGTGGCTGACGCCGAAGCGCTGCTCCTCGTCGATGATGAGCAGGCCGAGATCTTTGAACTGAATGTCCTTCTGCAGCAGCTTGTGCGTGCCGACAATCAGGTCGACATTGCCTGCGGCCAGATTGCGCAGTGTGGTGCGCTGCTGTGCGGCGGTGCGGTAGCGCGAGAGGACATCAATGTTGACCGGGAAACCGGCAAAGCGGCGAACGCTTGTGACATAGTGCTGCTGCGCCAGTACGGTAGTAGGGACGAGGATGGCAACCTGCTTGCCGTCCATGATGCATTTCATGGCGGCGCGCAGCGCGACCTCGGTTTTGCCGAAGCCGACGTCGCCGCAGAGCAGGCGATCCATCGGCGTGGGTGTTTCCATATCGGACTTGATTTCGGTGATGCAGCGGAGCTGATCGTCCGTCTCGGCATATTCAAAGTTTTCTTCGAATTCCAGCTGCCACGGCGAATCGGCGGCGAAGGCGTAGCCGGGGAGCTTTTTGCGCTCCGCGTAGAGCTTGATCAGACCCTCGGCGAGGTCCTTGACGGCTGCCTTGGCGCGCGTTTTTGCCTTTTGCCAGGTGTCGCCGGAGAGCTTGTTCAGGCGGATTGCAGCGTCTTCGCCCGCACCGATGTATTTGCTGATGAGGTCGAGCTGCGTTGCGGGAACGTAGAGCACATCCGTGCCCTGATAGGCGATCTTGACATAGTCTTTGATGACGCCGTCGACTTTCATCTGCTCCATGCTGACGTAACGGCCGATGCCGTGGTGCTCGTGCACGATGAGATCGCCCGGAGAGAGATCGGTGAAGCTGTTTAGCTTCTGGCGGTTGGTTGCCGCTTTTTTGGCTTTCGGCCTTGCGCGGCGTGTCGGCGCAGTAAGCTGGCCTTCGGTCAGAACTGCGATTTTCAGCGACGGGTATTCCATGCCGTTCGGCAGGGCGCCCTCGGTCAGAATGATCTGCCCCGGCTCAGGAAGCGCCGTGGCCGGAATGGCGATATGCACGCGGTCAACGAGCCGCTCGTCGAGCAGCTGCTGCAAAATCTCCGCGCGGCGGCGGTTGCCGCAGAGCACCAGCGTGCGGTAGCCGGCGCGCTGATAGTGCGCCAAGTCGCTGACGGCGGTGTCCATGCTGCCGCCGTACGAGGGCAGCTGCTTGGCTGCGACGGACAGCAGCTGCTTCGGCTGCAGCGCAGTGGGGAATCCGGCCGAGAGGAAATTCTCCATCATCACAATGGCGCGGCCCTGCAGCATCTCACACAGTGTTTCCCAGCCGAGAGAGAAGTCGCAGAGTTCTCCGGCCAGCATACCGGTTTCAAGCATGCTGTCGAGCGACTGGCCAAGGGCGTCTTCTTCGGCGCGCGCAGCGCGGGAGACGGCGCCGTAGTCGCAGAAGACAACAACGGCCTCGGCGGGGATGTAGTCGGCGGCGCAGGCCTGCTCGGGGTAGATCAGGCTCATATAGCGGTCGGAGGCGGAAAAGCTCACACCGTTTTCCAGTTTTTCCAGATCGGACTCCAACGTGCGGATGAGCGTCACATTCGGCGTTTTGCGGCGGCGCTGGCGCGCGATCAGTGCGCGGAGATCGTCGCACAAGCCGGCAAGTCCGCCCGGATGCAGATGCGGGATGGTCTCCGCAACAGGCAGCAGAGTGACGGCGTCGGCATTTTCGATGCGGCGCTGTGAGGAAGAATCAAACCACCCCATGGCGTCGATTTCGTCGCCAAAGAATTCCACACGCACCGGGTATTCGTGCGCGGGCGAGAAAACGTCGAGAATGCCGCCGCGCAGCGCGAACTGGCCGACGCCCTCGACGAGCGTGCTGCGGACATAGCCGTTTTGCACGAGCCGGTTCGTCAATTCCTCCGGCGTGAGAAGCATGCCGGGCCGGAGCACGACGGCGGCCTGAAAGAGCGTCTGCTTCGGCATCGTGCGGAGCGCGAGCGCCTCATGGGAGATGACGAGAAGCTGCGTCTGCCCCTGCCCGAGCGCGTAAAGCGCACGCAGACGGCGCTGCTCCCAGCCGCGGGAGATACCGGCGGCATCATAGAATGTCAGGTCGCGCGACGGGAGAAGTTCCGGCACCGCACTGAGGAAGGAGGCCAGCTCCTGCTGCGTGCGCTGAGCGGCCAGATCATCCTGACAGACGGCCACGACCGGACGGCCGGTATCGCGGCGAAGCGCTGCGATGATGTGCGCGCGGTGGATCGCCGCCAGACCGGAGATGCACACCGGCTGATTGGCTTCTGCATGCTGCAGGAGCGAGCGGTATTCCGGCAGCGTTTGGAAAACCTGATCAAGAAGGCGCATAAGACCTCCCCCTTTCTATTGCAACTTGAAAATTTTTCCAGATAAGGGCGACAAGGCGGGCGGGAAAAGGAATGACCCCCTCCCCGTCCGTATGGTAAGCTGTTGTTTATTTTTTGGTGTTGAAGCGTGAAGCCGCGTGCTCGTAGCCGTTTTCGATGTAGTCGAGCACGGCGTCGGCCGCGTTGTCGAGCGCAGGTTCAAGCACCTTTTTTTCCTGCGCAGAGAAGCTCGAGAGCACCCAGTTGGCAAGGTCGTAATCCGGGTGCGGCTTGGCGCCGACGCCGACCTTGACGCGCGGGAAGGCCTGACTTTGCAGCTCTGCGATGATCGATTTCACACCATTGTGACCGCCGGCCGAGCCTTCGGCGCGGATGCGCAGACGGCCCGGGTCGAGCGAAATGTCGTCGTAGATCACGATGACGCGCTCGGGCGGGATCTTGTAAAACTGCGCGGCCTGCCGGACGGCAAGCCCGGAGAGATTCATCATAGTCTCCGGCTTGAGCAGATAGCATTTCTGGCCGCGATAGGTGGCGCTGCAGCCGAGACCGCGGAATTTGACGCGGTCGGCTTTGACGCCGAGGCGCCCGGCCAAACGGTCGAGCGCCATAAATCCGACGTTATGCCGCGTGGCTGCATACTGCCGGCCGGGGTTTCCCAGTCCGACGATCAGCCAGTCGCAGGCAGATTTTGAAAATATCATGGTTAGAACAGCGAGGAGATGGAAACTTCCTCGTAGATGCGGGCAATGGCTTCGGCGAACATCGGCGCGACATCGAGGCGCTTGATCTTGCTGCCGGTGTAGCCTTCCGGCTCCGGAATGGTGTTGGTGAGCATGAGCTCTTCGAGAACGCTGTTTTCGATGCGCTCGATGGCCGGACCGGAGAGGACGCCGTGGGACGCGCAGGCATAGACCTTGCTGGCGCCGCCGACATCGACGATTGCCTTGGCGGCGTTGCACAGAGAACCGGCAGTGTCGACCATGTCGTCGAAGATGATGCACTCGCGGCCGGCGACGTCACCGATGA
>CAZUKJ010000179.1:0-3377 GCA_964620855.1 uncultured Oscillospiraceae bacterium | reverse complement strand
CAGTGGATATCCTCGGTACGGATACCGGACATGGCCAGCTGTGCGTGGTCGACGTCGACAGAGTATATCTCGTCCAGCGACTGAGCAAACCGGTTGGCGTAGGAAGCCTCACCATAGGTTTCCACGCCGGAGTTCAGCTGGTAGCCGTCCAGACCATAACCATTGGTCATGGAGTCGCCGAGAGAGACATAATAAACAACAGGTTTGACATCGACAGTGCCGTCAGAATTGATTCTGTAGCCTTCGGCCACATAAGCGCTGACATCGGTGGAGAAAGTACCGCCGGTGATGAAGCCGGTAACGCGCGTTTCGGTGATTTCTCCATTAAATGTGCCGCCGGAAACAGAAGCATCAATGTCGATAGTAGCGCTGTTGCCGCCGCCCACATACAGGACGTCGGTCTTATAATCATTGGGGTTAAAGGTACCACCGGTAATTGCCAGAGCTGCTTTATTGGGATTTTCGCTGGCATTCTGCACGATTACACGGCCGGTAATGTCACCGCCGGAGATATTCAGAGTGCCGGTCTTAGTAGTGGAGTTTGCGAAGATGCGAACAGCCTGACGCAGGCTGGTGATGGTACCGCCCTCAATATTGACAGTCACATCACCTAGGTTGCCATTGGTTCTGCCGTCGATGGCGTAGGCAATGACAGCGGAATCGCAGGTCAGGTTTTCAATCGTACCGCTCTTTACTGTCAGAACTGAGCCGGGTTCGGTGGTAATGACGTTGGCGGCGTAAGAGGTGCCAAGGCTTCCACCTGTGTACTGATAGCTCAGCTTGCCGCCGCCCACAGTATCCTGAATGGTCAGATTGCCCTCATTCTTGATCATCTCATGGTTTGCGGTTGCAGTCTGAGTGTACTCCATGGACACTGTCTTGCCGTTCAGGTCGAGGGTGACGGTCTTGCCTGCCGCGATGGTCACACCGGCAGTCAGGGTCACATTGCTCACCAGTGTGACGGTCTTGCCGTCGGCGGCATTGATGGCACTCTGCAGGTCAGTGTACGAGTCGCTGCCCACCATGGCCACGGCAGTGGTATCACCCGTGTCTGCAAAAACGTTCGGAATCATGCCTATGATCATTGCGACTACGAGCACTAAAGATAATATTCGTTTTTTCATTATTTACCTCCATTCTTTTATACTGCGCCGGGGAAGAAGCTCCCGGTGACAAAAATATATATTTCAAACACCGCCAGAGGCGATGATATTTCCCGCTCACTCCGGGGTGTACTGCCCCAGCGCGTTATAGTCCATGCTGCCGTATTGGGCTTCCATGGAACGGTAGTCGTTTTTACCCATGGCCGTCAGCGGGATCTCATCGACGCAGAACACACCCACCGGACGGCCGCGCTCGTCGAGCTTTTCATAGCACAGGTCGTAGATCTCTTTAGCCAGAGCTTTCTCATCGCCGTCGATGATCATCAGCGCAACAACCGGGTAGTGGCCCTGTTGGTGCTCCCGGTCTTCCACGGAGAACGCGCAGCAGTTGCGGATCATGGGATGCTCGGCGACCAGGCTCTCAATGTTTACAGGGAAGATCTTGTGTCCGTCAAAGCGCGTGATCATGCGCTTGACGCGGCCCTTGATAAAGAGGAAGCCATCTTCGTCCATGTAACCGATATCACCGGAATGTACCCAGACCGTACCGTCGGGATGTTCGCGCAGAACATTGGCCGTTTCTTCGGGGCGCTTGAAATACTCCCGCATCATCGACGGGCCGGTAATGCACACTTCGCCTTCCTGAGAGAGGTCCAGCTCGTTGAACGTGTCCGGCTCAAAAATTGAAATCGTGGTCGTCAGGCTGGGGATGCCGATGCTGCCGCGCTTATGGATGTTGCCAATGCAGAACGACGCGGCGGCAGAGCATTCGCTCATGCCATAGCCCTGCGCCAGCGGGTAAGGCATATGGTGTTCCTTCATCCATGTCAGCAGGCGATCTTCGAGGCCTTCGTTCATCGTGTCGCCGCCGGAGATCAGCGACTTCAGGAACGACAGGTCCATGTTTTTCAGCGCCTTGCTCTCCATCAGCAGCGCGTGGTAAGCCGGCACGCCGATCATGTGCTGGGGGCGGTATTTCTTAATGAGGTTGCCCAGTTCGGTGGGCTTGTAGGAGGGGATTAACACCAACTGCATGCCGATGGCAAGCACCATATGCATACCGACAGCGAGACCGTAAGATGTAAACACGGGGATGATGCCAAGGAAACGGTCGTCGAGCGTGTAGTCGACACCACAATGCATAACATTCAAGGCGATGGCGTTCATGCTGTCGTTGGTCAGGACGACGCCTTTCGGGAATCCGGTGGTGCCACCGGTATAGGTGATCGCCGCTCCGGCATCACCGACATAGGGCGCTTCCTGCGCGGTGGTATTCTTTCCGCCTGCAAGGAAATTGTCCCAGTCCATCACCCCGGGCTCATAGATCACGCTGGTCTTGGTCGTCAGCTTCTTATACAGCTTTTTGATCGGCGGCAGCGAACGGGCCGCAGACTGGACAATGATCGTCTCCAGATTCAGGTCCGCCTTCATTTTTGTGACCTTCGGAAACGCGATATCCAAAACGATCAGCACCTTCGAGCCGGAGTCCTGAATCATGCGGCGAAGGTTGTCAACATCCATGCGCGGATCGAGTGCATTGGCGGCTGCACCGAGCTTGTTGCAGGCGTAAATGGCAGCAATCGTTTCCGGAATGGAGACCGTCAGGAACGAGACAATGTCGCCCGCTTTTACACCGACGGCAGCCAGCGCATTGGCACACTCATCAATATTGGCGATCAAAGTGCCATAAGTGATGTCGGTGCCAAAGTAATGAAGCGCCACAGCCTCAGGACGGTTTTTGTTGCGTTCTTTCAAATAGCCGTAGAGCGTGTTATGCGGGAATGTGGCGTCCAGGGCTTCCTGCGAGAAGTATTTCAGCCACGGTTTTTGTTCTGAAGGCTTTGCGGATGTAGTCGGATGTACTGAAGTCATTCGAGCACCTCACTTTTTTAAGAAATTTGTACAGGGATCATTCTGTTTCTCGCAGAGAAACAGAAAAAAGGGGTACCCCTTTTTTTAAATTTGAAATTTCTGGTAATTTTATATCATTCTAATGGAAGCCCACCTGCTAAATGCAGGCATACTCATTCGCATAAATTATACCGCTATTGCCCCGAATTTGCAACCCATGAACGCATATTTTCCATCTTTCCGATACAAACAGCGCAAGCTGTAAATTCTTTCAGGCGATTCGTTTCATTATTATATTGACTATTGACAGACGCGGTTGTTATGAAAAAGGGGTCATTGCGGGCTAAACGCAATGGCGCGGCATGCCCCCAGGGATCATTCTGTTTCTCGCAGAGAAACAGAAAAGGGGTACCCCTTTTCTGT
>CAZUKJ010000178.1:0-3437 GCA_964620855.1 uncultured Oscillospiraceae bacterium | reverse complement strand
GGTGTAAGAAAGTGTCCGGGAGACGCTTTAAGCGGCCCAATAATTATCTGCACAGCCGGATCCTCAAAATAGGCTCCGGCTGATTATTTTTTCTGAAACACATCCCCTCCCAACAGAATTGGATTCCGTTGTTCATGAATATTAACCAACAACAATGCATGATTTTTACTCAAAATAATTTTAACTACAAAAAAGACGTTTCTACTCATTCTTGCAAAAAATAAAAATATTTTTAAAAATCTTAGCCAAACATCGCCAAAATTGCAATTTCCCTATTGAAAAAATTCAAAACCAGTCGTATAATTATTACAACAGTTTTGGATGCGATCCAAAGTCAAGGAGGATAAACATGAAAAAGATCATCTCTGTTATGTTATGTCTGGTCCTCGTTCTGGGCCTGGTCGCCTGCGGTGGCTCTTCGAGTTCCACCAAGATGACGATGGGTACCGGCGGTTCTTCCGGTACATATTATGCTTTCGGCGGCGTTCTCGGTCAGTATATTAACGAGCAGACCGGAATCACCGTTAATGTTGTTTCCACCGACGGTTCCAAGGCCAATATCCTTGGCGTCAACTCCGGCAACTACCAGCTTGCCACTGTCCAGTCCGACGTTATGGCTTATGCATGGGAAGGTACCCGCTCCTTCGCCGATGACGGTGCGATCGACTCCTTCCGTGTAATCGGCGGTCTTTATGCCGAAGCGGTTCAGCTTGTTACCATGAAGCCTGACATTAAGACCGTTGCCGATCTGGCTGGTAAGAAGGTCTCCATCGGTGCAGCCGGCTCCGGTGTTTACTTCAACGCGATTGACGTCCTCGAGGCTGCAGGCCTGTCCGAAGCCGACATTCAGCCGCAGTACCAGTCCTTCGCTGATTCTGCCGACGCTCTGAAAGACGGCAAGATCGACGCCGCGTTTATCGTTGCCGGCGCTCCCACCCCGGCCATTGAAGAGCTCTTTGCCACCGCGAGCGCGTATCTGGTTCCGATCGACGGCAATGTGGCTCAGAGCCTGATGGACTCCTGCCCGTTCTATACTACCTACAACATCCCCGCCGGTACCTATGACGGCCAGACGGAAGACGTCACCACCGTTACCGTTAAGGCAACCATGATCGTCAGTGCAGATGCTTCTGAAGACGATGTTTATAACCTGACCAAGGCGATCTACGAAGATCCGAGCGCAATTGCCCATGCAAAGGCTTCTGAGCTGAGCATTGAGAACGCAACAAGCGGCATGACCGCCCCGTTCCATGCCGGTGCTGCAAAGTACTTTGCCGAAAAGGGTGTTAACGTCGACGCCGGTTAATTCCCGGCCGGTTTTAAAGCCATTGGCTGCGGCGAATTTTCGCCGCAGCCATTTCCGGTATTGTAATCCTTATCCCCAGGAGGTATCTCATGGCATCTATCAAAAAGAAAAAAGAGCCGGAATCTATCGAACCGATGGATCTTGACTCTGTAATGAAAAAATATGACCGGGAATCGAACACAAGAGTCTGGGAAGGCACACCCAAACTCATTGTCTCCCTGATTCTTGCCGCATTCTCTGTCTTCTGTCTTTATGTGACGCTGTTTGCCACATGGCTTGACGAAATTCGTCTGACGTCATTCATGGCGTTTATCATGTTCATTGGCTACATTGTCTTCCCTGCAAAAAAAGGTGTTCAGAAAGTCAATTATATCCCCTGGTATGACTTCGTCCTGATGGTGCTTGGCACCGGTGCATTTTTGTACTTTACCTTCAATGCCAGCGTCATCATCCAGCGTTTCAACATCAACACACTGGAAATTATCATTGGTATCATGGGTATTGTTTCGCTTGCCGAACTTTGCCGCCGCAGTGTCGGTATTCCGATTCTTGTCGTTGCAGGTGTGCTTTTGATCTATGCGCTGGTCTGGGGCTACACCAATCCGAGCATCATTGCCCGAATTACCGAAACGGTTCGTGTTCTCTTCTATTCCAAAGAAGGCATTCTTTCCACACCGGTCAACGTCTGCTCGAAGTACATCGTCGTATTCATTATTTTCGGTGCATTCCTTGAGCGAACCGGTATTGCCGACTTCTTTATCAACATTGCCAATGCACTCGTCGGTCGCTTTTCCGGCGGTCCGGCTAAGGTTGCCGTCGTTGCCTCCGCGCTGGAAGGCATGGTATCCGGTTCTTCTGTCGCCAATACTGTTGGCTCCGGTGCTGTAACCATTCCTCTGATGAAAAAAACCGGCTATAAGCCGGAATTCGCCGCTGCTGCCGAAGCCGCTGCCTCCACCGGCGGTCAGATTATGCCGCCTATCATGGGCGCTGCAGCATTCCTGATGGCAGAGACCATCGGCGTTCCCTACAGCAACATCGTCATTCGTGCTATTTTGCCTGCAGTTCTCTACTTTGCCGGCGTCTTTATTACCGTCCATCTGGAAGCAAAGAAAGAAAATCTTCGCGGTCTGACCAAGGATGAACTCCCCCATCTGAAGCCGCTGCTCAAGCAGCTGTATCTCCTTCTCCCGCTGGTCGTTCTGATCGTCCTCGTCGGCACAAGCACCCGTTCGATCCAGTATGCCGCGGCAATCGCCATCGTAATTGCCATCGTTGTCAGTCTGTTTAACAAAGAACATCGCATCAACCCGAAGCGCCTGCTCGAAGCACTGGCTGCCGGCGGCCAAGGCATGATTACCGTCGCCGTCGCCTGCGGTGTTGCCGGTATCGTTTCCGGCATCATTGGTGTGACCGGCCTGGCATATATGCTGTTCAACGGCATCGTTGCTCTTGCGGGCAACCGTCTGATTGTTGCGCTGTTCCTGACAATGATCTGCTGCATCATTCTCGGCATGGGCGTTCCGACCACCGCCAACTACTGCATCATGGCTGCCACTTGTGCGCCGATCCTCGTAAAAATGGGTGTTCCCGATATCGCAGCGCACTTCTTCGTCTTCTACTTCGGTATCGTTGCCGACCTTACACCGCCCGTCGCACTTGCAGCGTATGCCGGCGCAGCCATTGCGCAGGCTAACCCGATCAAAACTGCAATCACATCTACCAAGCTTGCTATCGGCGCGTTCATCGTTCCTTATATTTTCGCGCTCAATCCTGCGATGCTGCTGATTGATACGACGATTCCCGAAGTTATCATTATCTGCATTACCTCTCTCGTTGGTATGTTTGCAGTTTCTGCAGCGCTGGAAGGCTATATTCTTCGTCCGCTGCCGTGGTATCAGCGTATTGTCAGCCTTGCCGGCGGTCTGATGCTGATCTACCCCGGTACAGTCACCGACCTGATCGGCATTGCCCTCTTTGGCGTAATCCTGGTGCTCCAGATTCTTGCAAACAAGAAGGACAAGGCCTCCGTGCAGGCCGGATAACCATAATAGAAAAGGGAGTGTTGCAAAATGCAACACTCCCTTTTAAATTTGCGGGAAGCAATCTGCTTCCTGCAAAGCGCCGCCTG
>CAZUKJ010000177.1:0-3471 GCA_964620855.1 uncultured Oscillospiraceae bacterium | reverse complement strand
TTGCAACGGAGCTCTCCCGCCGCTCGACCGGCTCGACGATTTATATTCTCGACGAGCCAACGACCGGTCTGCATATGTACGATGTGCACAAGCTCATCGATGTGCTGCAGCTGCTGGTCGAGGAGGGCAATACGGTGGTTGTGATTGAGCACAATCTCGACGTCATCAAGACGGCGGATTATATTATCGACCTCGGCCCGGAGGGCGGCAACGGCGGCGGAACAATCGTCGCAACCGGTACGCCCGAACAGGTGGCCGAAAACACGGCCAGCTTTACCGGCGCTTATCTGCGCCCGATGCTCGGCAAATAACAAAAAACGGGTGCAGCGAACCCGGCAGGGGCCGTATCCGCTGCACCCATTTGACTTTTTGCACCAGGGGGATCATCTATGGCAGACGACACGATTCACAGCGGTCACCGCGACCGGCTCCGGCAGCAGTTTCTGCGGTCGGGCCTTGACAGCATGAGCGATGTACAATCGCTGGAACTGCTTTTGTTTTATGCCATCGCGCGCCGCGATACCAATCCCATGGCACACCGGCTGTTGGATCGATTCGGTTCGCTGTCGGCAGTTTTGGAAGCACCGGTCGACGAGCTGCGAATGGTCGAGGGGATCGGCGAGTCGGCGGCGGTGCTTTTGAGCCTTGTGCCGCAGATGGCGCGGCGGCATATGATTGATCGGGTCAAATGCGAAACGATCATTGATACGACCGAAAAGGCCGGGCAGTATCTGCTGCCATTCTTCCACGGAGAGCGCGAAGAGGTTGTGTACATTTTGTGCCTTGATGCCAAGTGCAAGGTGCTGGACTGCCGGATGCTGTTCCGCGGCGGCGTCAACACTGCGGGCGTCTCCGTGCGGAAAATCGTGGAGGTCGCGCTGACGCACAATGCGACGAGCATCGTGCTGGCGCACAACCATGTCAGCGGCATTGCCCTGCCGTCTGCCGAAGACATCCACACCACCAAGCAGATCCATATGGCGCTTGATGCGGTTGGGATCTTACTGGCAGACCATATCGTGGTGGCCGACGATGATTTTGTCTCCATGGCCGATAACGGTACGCTGGGATAAAGGAGAACCGTCTATGAAGCAGGCAACTTCAACCAATCGGCTCACAGAGCCGGATGTGCTGCGAACGCTGGCGCTGTTTGGTGTGATCGCACAGCATATCCTTGGATCATACTCCCGGCGCGCAGGCGTCGGTGTCATCGAAGCGACCGGCATCAGCATACTTTTTGAGTTGGTGCGGTTTGCTGTGCCGATGTTTGTGTTCTTGTTTGGTATGATGCTCGTGCGCAGTAAGCCGCGCAAGCCGCTGCACTACATTGGCCGACGGGCGTGGCAGCTGCTCTGGCCGTATGCCATCTGGTCAGTATTGTACTTTGTGATGAACGGCGGGCTGTCTGCACCGCTTACGTTCTTCCGCCAACTCCTGCTTGGCAGCGCGGGCTATCATCTCTGGTATGTGCCGATGATTTTTCAGTTTGTGCTGCTTGCTCCGCTTTTTACGCGGCTGTTTGCGCGGTTTGACGCAATGAAACGCCCGGCTGTCGGATGGATGGTGCTGGTCGGTGGTTCGTTTGCCTTTTTGCTGCTGCTCGAGAGCTTCCGTGGCAGCAGCGGCGTGACCGGCTGGATCTGGAAACATCAGACGGCGCTGTTTCCTGCGTGGATGCTCTATTTTTCGATAGGCGCGCTTTGCGGACGGTACTATGACGCGTTTTGCCGCTGGGTGAAAAAACTCTGGCCGGCCTGTCTGGTGGTTGCGGCAGTCGCAGTCGGCTGCATTGTTGCCGCGGACGTTCGGGCCAATGCGGCGGCTGGGGCGGTGGTGTTCAATGTCGTTGGTCTGCAGCGGCCGCATTATGCGGCGCTGCTGCTTGTAATTTTTATCTGCCTGCAGCGTCTGGCAATGGCGCTTTGCTGCTGCAGTGGTCTCGCGCACATATGCACGTTCTGCAGCAAGCACAGCTACCGAGCGTACCTTGCCCATGTATACTGCATCAACCTGATCAATGCACGGCTCGTTTCCCGCGTTCCGCTGCTGCCGGTTTACTATGCACTGCTGTTTGTACTCGTGAGCGCCTGCTCTTTAGCGGTCGCATGGCTGCTCGATACACTCTATGATAAGGCAGAGGCGATTTGCCGCGCCCGCTGCAGCAAGGGGTGACGGATATGGAATTCAAGCTGCAATCTCAGTTCCGGCCGTCCGGCGATCAGCCGGAGGCCATTGACAAGCTCGTCTGGGGCATTGAACAGAGGTTTGAGGAGCAGACGCTGCTCGGCGTGACCGGCTCGGGTAAGACGTTTACGATGGCGTCGGTCATTGAGCGCGTGCAGAAGCCGACACTTGTGCTTGCGCACAACAAAACGCTGGCGGCACAGCTCTGCGAGGAATTCCGCGAGTTCTTTCCGGACAATGCCGTCGAATATTTCGTAAGCTATTACGATTACTATCAGCCGGAGGCGTACATCGCCCACACGGACACCTATATTGAAAAAGATGCTGCGATCAACGAGGAGATCGACCGGCTGCGTCTGGCTGCGACGGCGTCGCTGCTGGAACGGCGCGACGTGATCGTTGTGGCTTCGGTGAGCTGTATCTACGGTCTCGGTGAGCCGGAGGATTTTGAGAAGATGATGGTCACGCTCTCGGTCGGCGCCGATCTGCCGCGCGATACGCTGCTGCACAGACTCATCGAGATCCGCTATGAGCGCAACGACATCAACTTTACACGCAACACCTTCCGCGTCCGCGGCGATACGGTGGAACTCTGGCCTGCATACTGGGCGCAGAGTGCACTGCGCGTGGAGTATTTTGGCGATGAGATCGACCGTATCAGTGAATTCAACCCGCTGACGGGGCAGGTGTTCCGCCGCCTGACCACAATTCCGGTCTGGCCCGCCAGTCACTATGTCACCACGAAGGAGAAAATGGCGCGCGCTGCCCGTGAGATTGAGGCGGAAATGCTTGAGCGGGTCAAATACTTCGAGGAAAATGACAAGCTGCTCGAAGCGCAGCGCATCCGTCAGCGCACGATGTACGATATCGAGATGATGGAGGAGATCGGCTTTTGCTCGGGCATTGAGAACTATTCGCGCGTGATTTCCGGGCGCGCGCCCGGCTCTGCGCCGCTGACGCTGCTTGACAATTTCCCGGATGAGTGCCTTATGTTTATTGTCGAGTGTCAGGTGACGGTGCCGCAGGTGCGCGGAATGTATAACGGCGACCGTTCGAGAAAGGATTCGCTGGTTGAATATGGCTTCCGCCTGCCGTCGGCATACGACAACCGTCCGCTCAAATTCCCCGAATTTGAAAAGAAGATCAATCAGGTCGTCTATGTCTCCGCAACACCGGGCGAGTATGAACGCTCCCGCTCGGCGCAGATCGCAGAGCAGGTCATACGTCCGACCGGCCTGCTTGACCTGTAGATCGTTGTCCTTCCGGTTGAGGGACAGATCGACGAGC
>CAZUKJ010000176.1:0-3478 GCA_964620855.1 uncultured Oscillospiraceae bacterium | reverse complement strand
GCCTGCGGGATCGAGGCGATCAGGCGGCGGTCGCCGACGGTCATACCTTTCTGGACGAGCGCGGAAAAGCCGCCGATGAAGTTGACGCCGCAGGCTTTGGCGGCGCGATCCATCGCCTTGGCAAAGATCGTATAGTTATCTGTCTTGGATGCACCGGCGACGAGTGCCATCGGTGTGACCGAGATTCGTTTGTTGACGATTGGAATACCCAGTTCTCGCTCAATGGCTTCGCCGGTGGGGACGAGCTGCGCAGCCTGACGGCAGATTTTGTCATAGATCTTCGTCGCGGCGGCTTCCGGGTTCGGATCGGCGCAGTCGAGCAGAGAAATGCCCATCGTGATCGTGCGGATGTCCAGATGCTGGTTGTCGATCATGTCGAGGGTCTGCAGAATGTCGTTATGATTCAAGTGGATCACCCCTGCGGTTTTTAAATTGAGTTCAGATCTTATGCATGGCGTTGAAGATATCTTCGCGCTGGATTCGGATGGACAGCCCCATCTCATCGCCCTTGGCGCTCAGTGCAGCCGAGATCGTGTCGAACGGCTGCTCGGACAGCGAGGTGTCGACGAGCATGGTCATCGTGAAGAACTCCTGCATAACGGTCTGGTTGATATCCACGATGTTGACGCGCAGAGATGCGAGAAGGGTGCAGACCTCGGCGATGATGCCGACCCGGTCCGGGCCAATGACAGTGACGATTGCTCTCATATTTGATTCCTCCATGATTCAGAGTGTTCAACAAAATTGGGGTGTGGTCAGTCGAGCTGGTCGAGATCGTAGGTGAACGGCTCGAGGCAATGCTCCATAAACCACTGCAGCTCTGGCAGGTCGATGCTGTCGAGTGCTGCCTTGGTCGTCTTGGCGGCAGACTCAAACTCGCGGTTGCCGCCTTTGAGTTCTTCCAGACACTTGATATACGCCGAGAGCTTGTCGGCTGCTTTCACATAAGGGCGCACCGTCTCGTCGTCGTCATAGAGCAGATGCTCATAGCCGGGACGCAGCGGCTCCGGCAGCATGGACAGCAGCTTCAGGCAGGCGATCTCTTCGACGCGCTTGTAGGCGTCCTGAATGTCGGGATTGTAGTATTTGACAGGAGTCGGAAGATCGCCGGTGATAATCTCCGAGGCGTCGTGGAACAGCGCGGCGGTGGCGCAGCGGTCGGGGTCGATGTCACTGCCGAACATCTCTCGGCCGATCATTGCCAGCGCATGCGCGAGCACGGCAACCATATGGCTGTGCTCCTGAATGTTTTCCGAAAAGGAGTTCCGCATCAGGCCCCAGCGCTGAATGTAGCGCATACGGCTGATCAGTGCGTAAAAACGATGCTGCTCCATAGCTCAGGCTCCTTTTTTGACAAGAGATTTGGTCTTCCATCGGCCGGAGGCGTACCGACAGATTGCGACAACAGCGGCGCAGGACCAGCCGATGAACATGCCCCACCAGATGGCGCGGTAGGACAGCGGCGTGTTCCACGCGAGCAGGTAGCCAAGACTGACGCGCACGGCCAGCGCGAGCATTGTGCAGAACATGGAGACTTTGACGTCGCCGGAACCCTGCAGTACACCGAGAATGATGATATAAAAAGAGAACACCAGATACATCGGGGCAGTCTGGCTGAGATATTCACAGCCATAGGCAAATGCTTGTCCTTCAACGCCGAACAAGCCGATCAGCGGTGAGGCAAAGACAATGGCGGTGACAGCCAGCGCAAGTGTTGTTCCAAACGACATGAGGATACCCTGCCACAGGCCGGTTTTGATGCGGCTGTACTCCCCTGCGCCGACATTCTGACCGGTATACATCGAGACGCCGGCCTGATAGGAGATAATCGGAACGATGATAAACTGCTCCACGCGCTGTGCTGCAGTAAACGCGGCAATCATATCACTGCCATAGCTGTTGACGAGACGCTGAATCAGCAGATGGCCGCAGGAGACGACGCACTGCTGCAGCGCGGCGGGAACGCCGACAGACAGGATCATGCGGCACTTGTCGCCGTGGAAATGGAATTCCGTCAGCTTAAACCGGAACAGCTCATACTTTCTGGTCATATAGAGATAGCCGAGCAGGCAGGAGCAGAACTGGGAGATCGTTGTTGCAATCGCCGCACCGGCGACGCCAAGGCCAAGACCGGCAACAAACAGGAAGTCCAGTGCGATATTGATGATCGAAGACGCAAGAAGGAAATACAGCGTGGCCTTGCTGTCACCGATCGAGCGCAGGATGGATGCAAAAATGTTATAGCCGAACTGGAAGACGAGGCCAATGGCGTACCAACGGAAATAGATCGTTGCCATTTCCAGGATCCCGTTTTCCTCCGGAACACCCAACGCATATTTCAAGAGCGGATGTGCCAGCGCAGAGGCGAGCACGGTGGCAGCCAGACCGATCGCGAAAAGGAAGATAATGGCGGTCGAAACGGCCTTGCGCATTTCGCTGTGCTGTTTTGCGCCGTAAAACTGCGAGACAATGATGGCCGCACCGTTTGAAAAACCTATGGCGAGCGCGGTAAAAAGCATCGTCGGCGACGCGCAGGTGCCGACCGCTGAGAGTGCATATGAACCGAGCAGGTTGCCGACGATCACAGAGTCGGCGAGATTATAAAACTGCTGCAGCAGATTGCCAATGATGATTGGCAGTGAGAATGTGAGGATGAGTTTCCAGGGTTTACCCCGGGTCAGATCGTTTGCCATATCGGACGATTCTCCTGTCTGTATTCTTTTCAAAGTTAGTATACCATTCAAAGAGGCAAATAGCAACTGACCGGGGAGGAAAAAGGTCGATGGCTGCGCAGACAGAACAGGGCACAAAGCTGCTGGCGGCAGCAAAGAAAAACCGCCCCGGCAACCGGGGCGGTTAGAATCGGGATCAGTTCTTTTCCTTGAGCAGATCGCGGATCTCCGTGAGCAGCTTCTCTTCGGCGCTGGGCTCCGGGATCGGTTCCGGGGCGGGCTCTTCCACCGGCTCGTCCTTCAGGTGGTGGAGTTTGTTGATGGCCTTGACCATGCAGAAGATTGCAAACGCGATGATGATGAAGTCGAGGATTACGGCGATCAGGTTGCCGAAATTCACGGAAACTGCTGCAGCGATCTCCGCGCCGGTTTCATCCAGAACGGCTTCTTTGAGCACCCACTTCCAGTCAGAGAAGTCAATGCCGCCGGTGAGCATCGACACGAACGGCATGATGATGTCGTTGACGATCGAGGTTGTGATTTTGCCGAATGCGGAGCCGATGACGACACCGACGGCCATGTCAATGACGTTGCCGCGCATGGCAAACGCTTTGAATTCTTCCAGGAACTTTTTCATGTCTTGGGATCCTCCTCAATTTCTTTCTTTTTGGGGTCGCGGAATACTGCTGTGGATGTTACTTCTTCGGAACAAGAATGTCTTTGCCGCCCATGTACGGACGCAGGATTTCGGGGATTTTCACAGTGCCATCGGCCTGGAGGTTGTTTTCCAGGAACGCGATGAGCAT
>CAZUKJ010000175.1:0-3485 GCA_964620855.1 uncultured Oscillospiraceae bacterium | reverse complement strand
TAAGGAATCATATCGAGCCGGCGCGCAAGGTCTTCGACCAGAATTTCATCATCGCCATCGCGGCCAAATACCGTCACAGTATCGCCGACTTTGGCCTCCGGCACCTCAGTCACATCCACCATGCACATGTCCATGCATATCCGGCCGATGACCGGAACCCGCTTGCCGTTGAGAAGGAACGATGCAGAATTGGAAAGACTGCGCGGCAGTCCGTCCGCATAGCCAATCGGCAAAACGGCAATGCGCTGCTTTGCCGGTGTTGTGTAGGTTCGTCCGTAGCTGACAGACACCCCGGCATCTACCGTCCGAAGCTGTGAGATCGTCGTGCGGAGCGACATCAACGGGCGCAGCTCCATATCTCCAATCAGATCGTCCGACGGATTCTGTCCGTAAGTTGCAATGCCGGGGCGAATCATATCCATCGCATACTCCGGATAGAGGATGGCCGCCGCCGAGTTGGCATGATGGCGCAGACGCGGCTTGATCCGGTGCTCGGCCAGCTGCTCAAGCATCGCCTGAAACCGGGCAAATTGCTTTCGCGTATATGATACCGCAGCCGCAGACTTGTCATCCGCCACGGCAAAGTGGGCAAACACACCTTCAATCTGCAAGCCGGGCAGCGACGAGAGCTCCACGATCTCACTCACCGTTTCCGGGCAGTCATAAGCAGGAAATCCAAGGCGCGTCATGCCGGTGTCAAGCTTGATGTGCACCTGCAGTGTCGTTCCCGTCCCGGCCAGCTGCGCCGACAGCTCTCTGGCATACTCAATGCAGTTGATCTCCTGACGGATCTGGAGACCGGCAAGCGTGCGTGCATGCTGCGGCGGCGTATATCCGAGGATCAAAATCGGTTGTGTCAGACCACCGCGGCGAAGCTGCAGCGCCTCTTCCACATTGGACACGGCAAAATATTCTGCGCCGAGCGAAGCCAGTTCACGCGCAATCGGCACAGCACCGTGTCCGTACGCGTCCGCTTTGACCACACCGAGAAACTTTGTGCCGGGCAGTACGCGCTGACGCAGCACATGGTAATTATGGGCCAGGTTATCCAGCGAGATTTCCGCCCAGGTTCTCTTGAGTAATTCCATATTGGTTCATCCCTCGTTTTCAAAGGTATGTAAAATCCGTAATTGTCACAAATAATACCGTCGATCCATCATAGATCACTTCTCCGGCATAGGGTATCCCGTCAGACGTCATATGCGTCAGGACAGTCAATTCCTCACTGTCGTAGCCTTTCAGATACGTGATGAGTACCCCATCTGCTTCCTTTCCTGCTGAATCAATATACTCGTTGAGCCAGCAGAGCGAAAGGATTGACGGTCCGGCAACCGGCGCAACATGGCCGCCTGCCAGCTCACCGAAGTCCAGCAGGATTCCATCGAATTCCACCGTGGCTCCGTCCGCAGACACGATTGCAGAGATTTGGGAGATGGTATCCGGCTGTGTAATCTCCACGCGGGTCATTCCGTCAGATGTAAATGTACAGTCTGCCGTAAAATCTGTAATGGTGTTTCCGAAGTCCGCCCTGACCGCAGCAGTATAGCTGCAGCCGCCTTGTTCGAACAGTCCGGTACGCAATTTCAGCGCCGGCTGCATTGCGTCTTCTGTGCCGGAGCAGGCAGAAAGCAGCAGACACAGTGTCATCATCAGTACAGCGAACCTGTTTCGCCGCACGGAATCATCACGCTCCTATGGAAGAAGTCGCGGAAGCCGGTCAATCAGATCGGACGGCAGCATACCGTATTGCCCGATCTCCGCAGCACACAGATCACCTGCTGTGCCGTGCAGCCATGCACCGGCTGCGGCCGCATGAAGTGCCGACAGATGCTGCCCCAACAGCGAAACAATCACACCGGCAAGCACATCTCCGCTCCCGCCGGTCGCCATGCCGGGATTGCCGGTCATGTTGAATAGGAGGCCCTCTTCCCCGGCGATCAGCGTCGTGTGACCTTTCAAAAGCACTGTGGCGTTCAGGTCGCGGCTGAGGCTGCAGCACGCTTTGACCCGCCCGTCGGACAAATCTCCGCCCAAACGGACGAACTCTCCGTCATGCGGCGTCAGAACAATCGGACACGCTGCTCCGCGCAATACATCTCTATGCGCGGACAAGGCGTTTATTCCATCGGCGTCAATCACCATCGGCACGGAAGACGCCGCAACCACACGGCATACAAGCTTGTCGAGCGCTTCACTTCTGCCAAGTCCAGGCCCAATCAGGCATGCCGTACAGGTCTGCAGCCGCGCCAGAATCGGCTCAATTGCCGCCTCAGACAATCTGCCCTGCCCATCATCCGGCAGCGGGAACACCATAGCTTCATCCAACTTCGCCGCAAGGATCGGATAAACCGACTCCGGAACGCCAAGAGAGACCAACCCTGCGCCGGTTCGGAGTGCGGCACGCGCCGCCAGCGCGGCCGCACCGGTAAAACCACGCGAACCACAGATCAGAAATAGTTTACCATAATCACTTTTATGTGTATCTCCCGCGCGAATTGGGATCAGACGATCCACATACGCTTTCGTGATCAGTTCCCCAAGCGCCGACTGCGCTGACTCTGCCTCGGCGGGAATGCCGATATCGGCAACAACCAGCTCACCGGTGCATGTCCTGCCCGGTTCGAGCAGATGACACGGTTTCATCCTTGAAAAAGTTACGGTCAAATCTGCACGGATTGCCTCGGAAAGTTCCTTGCCGGTATCGGTCTCAACTCCGGACGGCACATCACAGCTGACCACGAAACCAGCGCTGTCATTGGCAAGGCGGATCGCTGCGGCAGTCTCTGCCCGCGGCGGCTTGTTCAGGCCGGTGCCGAACAGTGCGTCAACGATCACATCCGCCGTCCGGATTGTCTTCTTCGCCGACTCTTCGTCAAACACCTCGAGTGTACCGCCAACGCCAATCAGACGACGCTCCATTTCGCGCGTATCATCCGTCATTTTCTCCCGACTACCGCACAGGTACGCCGTGACGAGATAGCCTCGCTGCAGCAGCAGTCGTGCGCAGGCAACGCCGTCTCCGCCGTTATTGCCCGCACCGCAGAGCACCACGACACAGCTTTGCGGCGCAAAGCGCGCACAGACCTCCTCTGCCACGGCACCGGCTGCATTCTCCATCAAAAAGCACGAATCGATGCCCAAAGTATGGATAGCATAGCCGTCCATCGCTTTCATTGCCGCCGCAGTTGAGATCTTCATGGCATTGCTCCCTTTCCCGTCACAGTTCTTTTGATTATTATAGCATTTTCCGGGGTATAGTCAATTTTGTTATTGCAAGGTGCTGCAATTTGTGCTAAAATTCTTTGGTAAAATGCGATGAACGGGCCGTCCGGCGCCGCCGCTTCCGCTTCAGAGAGGATGGGATGCTGAGATCCATCTGCGGAATGGTGTCAGGGCTTTCTCCCGCGAGCAGCCACCTGAACGAGAACTCCATTAGGGATGGCCGGGTCACTCCGTTATGTGTGTCAAGTGCGCGTTGCAGCAAC
>CAZUKJ010000174.1:0-3516 GCA_964620855.1 uncultured Oscillospiraceae bacterium | reverse complement strand
AAGGGAGAGGCAAGGGATGCTCGCACGATACACCAACAGGTGTATCGAAGTGCGCTCTTGCGTCTGTTAGACAAATTATAACTTGATTAACCGATTTCATAATTTCATAATTTGTCCGGATATACAGTGAACAGGCGCAACAGTTTCATCCGTTGCGCCTGTTCACTGTTTTATGAGCACCCTCCATCACACCCCGGGTCTTTTCATCCCTTTTCATAGGTTCTCTTGACAAACGAAGTCTCCGTCACGATCACGCGCTCATGTGTTCCGCGGCCAATCTCGCCCGCTTCATCTTCCGCAACAACTTCATAGCAGATCTTCTTTCCCTCCACCGCCGTCACCGTTGCCGCTGCACGCACGCGCATGCCAACCGGCGTCGCCGAAGAATGGACGATGGAAAGGCTCGTGCCCACTGTCGTCTTCCCTTCTTCGAGCTGCGGCTGGACAAGCGTCCAGGCTGCGCGCTCCATCAAAGCAGCCATATGCGGCGTAGCGAACACCTCCAGCGTACCGGAGCCCGCAGTCAGCGCCGTCAAATCCTTCGTTACAACGGTTTCCGCCGTTCCGGTCATGCCAACTTCAATCGCCATTATGATCACTCCTTTGCGCGTATCATACGAAATCGTGAAAAGAAAGTCAAATGAAAAACGCATAGGCAGTTGCTTTCTCCCACAGACACGGTTATAATATGGGCACGATATGACAAGACAGGTGCATTGCCACACCCGCGCCAAGGAGATGCTATTTTCATGAAACAAGACCTCAACATGACCATGCTCTGCGACTTTTACGAACTGACGATGAGTCAGGGCTATTTCTCGCACGGCTACCGCGACCGCATCACATACTTTGACGTCTTCTTCCGTCAGGTTCCCGACAACGGCGGCTTTGCCATCGCCGCCGGTCTGGCACAGATGATCGACTACATCGAGGATCTGCACTTTGACCCCGATGACATCGCCTATCTGCGTTCGCGCAACCAGTTTTCGGAGGAATTCCTCGACTATCTGGCCAACTTCAAATTTACCGGTGACATCTGGGCCGTCCCGGAAGGCACGCCGATCTTCCCGAAAGAACCGATCGTCGTCGTCCGCGCGCCTGCAATTCAGGCGCAGCTCATCGAAACGTATCTTCTGCTCTGCTTCAACCATCAAAGCCTGATCGCCACGAAGGCCAACCGTGTCTGCCGCGCCGCGGCGGGCCGCACGGTGCTTGAATTCGGCTCCCGCCGCGCGCAGGGTACGGACGGCGCCATCTTTGGCGCACGCGCCGCTTACATCGGCGGCTGCGCCGGTACTGCCTGCACCATTTCCGACCAGCTCTTCGGCGTCACCGCAGGCGGCACGATGGCGCACGCCTGGGTTCAGATGTTTGACACGCAGTATGAGGCCTTCCGCGCCTACTGCGAGACCTATCCGCACAACGCCACGCTGCTTGTCGACACCTACAACACGCTCAAAAGCGGCATCCCGGACGCCATCCGCGCGTTCAACGACGTGCTCAAGCCGCTCGGCATCACCAAGTGCGGCATCCGCCTTGACTCCGGCGACCTGGCTTATCTGACCAAGAAAGCCAGAAAGATGCTCGACGAAGCCGGATGGACGGAGTGTACGATCACAGTCTCCAACTCGCTCGACGAGTATATCATCGACGATCTGGTGCGTCAGGGCGCCTGCATTGACACCTTCGGCGTCGGCGAGCGCATGATCACCGCCAAATCCGAGCCGGTCTTCGGTGGCGTCTATAAGCTGGCGGCTGTGGAAGATGCCCAAGGCAATATCGTTCCGAAGATCAAGATCAGCGAGAACCCGCAGAAGATCACCAATCCGCATTTCAAGAAGGTTTATCGCCTGTTTGACCGTGACACCGGTCACGCCCTCGCCGACTACCTGTGCGTCCACGACGAAACGGTTGACGACACCCAGCCGCTGACAATCTTCGACCCCGACGCAATCTGGAAGCGCAAAGAGGTCACCAACTACATCGCCCACGAGCTGCTCGTTCCCATCTATGAGGCGGGTAAGCTGGTCTACGAAGTGCCGTCGCTCCAGCAGTCGCGTGAATACTGCCTGCAGCAGGTCGATACGCTCTGGGATGAGGTCAAGCGCTTCGACAATCCGCAGACCTACTACGTCGATCTGAGCCAGAAGCTCTACGACATCAAGATGGATCTGCTGAAAAACAATGGCCGTATGCCAAATAAGGAGTGATGGAGATGAACGCAACCGCGCGCCGCGCCGCTGTTTTGCAGACTCTGCGCGGTGAACCCAACCCCATCAGCGCCACACGGCTGGCCGCGCAGTTTGGCGTCAGCCGGCAGATCATCGTCGGTGACATCGCACTTCTGCGTGCGCAGGGCGAGCAGATCGCCGCAACGCCCCGCGGCTATGTGATCGTGCATGACGTCTCTTACTACATTGGAACCGTTGCCTGCTGCCACACCGGCGAACAGATGGCCGACGAGCTGAACATCATGGTCGACCATGGCTGTATTGTGCGCGATGTCATCGTCGAGCATCCGCTCTACGGCCAGCTCACCGGCCAGCTCGCACTCAAGAGCCGCTATGACGTTGCCGAATTTGTCCGGCGCTGCGAGGAGGCCGCGGCCGCACCGCTGTCTCTGCTGACCGACGGAATTCATCTGCACACGCTGCTCTGCCCCGACGAGGCCTGTTTCTCACGGGTCTGTCAGGCACTGGCCGAGCACGGCTTCCTGCTGGGCGAATAAAGGGATTGACAATCAGAGATCGGTTGATATAATAGGGTTTACAGGTGACAAGACACTTGTAAACCCTATCCTCATATAAAGAAGGTTTCCACATGGAAAAAATCAAATCCTTCCTAAAGCGGAAGAACATTGTAATCTCCGCCCGGCGCTACGGCATTGATGCGCTCGGCGCAATGGCGCAGGGCCTGTTCTGCTCCCTGCTTATCGGTACAATCATCAAGACGCTTGGCAGCCAGCTCCAGATTTCGCTTCTGGTCGACATCGGCACTTATGCAATGGGCGTCTCCGGCCCGGCAATGGCCATCGCCATCGGCTATGCGCTGCAGGCCGATCCGATGGTGCTGTTCTCACTGGCAGCCGTCGGCGCAGCCGCCAACGCTGAGGGCGGCGCAGGCGGCCCGCTGGCCGTTCTGATTATTGCAATCATCGCAGCAGAATGCGGCAAGGCAGTCTCCAAAGAGACAAAGATCGACATTCTTGTGACGCCGGCCGTCACCATCATCG
Source organism: uncultured Oscillospiraceae bacterium (assembly GCA_964620855.1). Lineage (GTDB taxonomy): Bacteria > Bacillota > Clostridia > Oscillospirales > Oscillospiraceae > CAKTOF01. Next base: position 284 of record CAZUKJ010000174.1, on the reverse strand, counting down.
TCGGCGTCGTGCTGTCCCGGCTGATCGCCCCGCCGATCGGCACTGCTGCCAGTGCCTTTGGCACGCTGATCGATCAGGCCACAAACCTGCAGCCGTTCTGGATGGGAATCGTCGTCTCTGTGCTCGTCGGCATCGCGCTGACACTGCCGATCTCGTCGGCTGCCATCTGTTCCGTGCTCGGTCTGACAGGTCTTGCGGGCGGCGCAGCCGTTGCCGGCTGCTGCGCGCAGATGGTCGGCTTTGCCGTCATGTCCTTCCGCGAAAACCGCTGGGGCGGTCTGGTC
>CAZUKJ010000173.1:0-3527 GCA_964620855.1 uncultured Oscillospiraceae bacterium | reverse complement strand
AGCGTGCGCGCTGGTTCGCAATGACAAATTTGGTGGCTTGGGTGCGTAAAACCTTACCTCGGTGCACATCGATAGCCCTGGCAGCACAGCGCGTGAATCGTCGCACAGCACTCTCAGATATGTCATTGCGAGGCGCATCGCGACGCGGCAATCCGCCGCTCTTTTACCCCCTCCCCCTTGCGGCTGCAGATTGCAGCGAACAGAAAAAGCCGGAGAAGTTTTCCTTCTCCGGCTTCTGTCTCATTCACTTTCCGCTGCGCAAAAGCGCAGCACAGCTTACATCGGGATCACGCCGTAGCGGTCCTGCATCCGGGCAAGGAACTCCGCGTCCCAGTCGTCGGCACGGCAGAGCGCAATGCCCTGATACAACCGCAGCGCCTGCTCAAAGGCCTGCTCGTCGTGCGAGCAGAGGCACATGGCGCGGCCGGACGCCGCATAGGCACACTCGGCAAAGGCGGCAGCATCTTCCATCGTCTCCACCGCAACGCAGACAACGTCCTCTTCGGCGTCCATCAGGTCGTCTTCGAGATCGTCGCCGCATTCGATCCGTTCGCTCCACTCCATATCCGGCGTCAGCTTGATGATCGTGCGCTCGGTGGCGCACACTGCTGAGTTATCGTGCGCCGGAGTCGGCAGCGCGTCAAAGTCGATGGCGTCAAGCGCGGCGCGCAGCGCGGCAATGTGCGTCTCGTCCGTGCCGCAGCAGCCGCCGAAGATGCGCACGCCCGTCTCCGCCAGCGCCGGGACATACGAGGCAAACTCCCCGGCCGGGCAGTTGTAAACCGTCTCCCCGTCGACAACCTGCGGCAATCCCGCGTTCGGCTTGGCGATCAGAGGCACTTCGGCATACGGCGCGATGCGCTGCAGCTGGCGCAGCATTTCCTGCGGGCCGGTCGAGCAGTTCAGGCCGAAGGCCGTCGCGCCCATGCGCTGCATTGTAACGAGCGCAGCGGCCATATCCGTGCCGGACAGGCAGCGCCCCGTCTCATTGCAGGTAAAGGTCACAAAAATCGGCTTATCGGAGACCGAGCGAACGGCCAGCACTGCCGCGCGCGCTTCGGCCAGCGTCATCGTCGTCTCGATCACAAACAAGTCTGCCCCGGCAGCGGCCAGCGCACCGGCCTGCTCAGTGTAGACCGCGACGAGCGTTTCAAAGTCCGTGTCCCCAAACGGCTTGATAAACAGACCGGTCGGCGCAAGATCGGCCGCGACAAGCGCGCGCTCGCCCGCAGCTTCGCGTGCCACCGCCAGCAGGCGGGCATTGTACTGCGCCGTCTGACCCTCGATGTGGTGCTGGCGCAGCTTGACGTCATTCGCGCCAAACGTCGGCGCATAGAGCACCTGCGACCCTGCCTGCACATAGGCGCGCTGCACCTGGCCAAGCTGCTCGGGATGCTCCAGCACCCACTGCTCCGTGCACGCGCCGGCCGGCATACCGCGCTTTTGCAGCGCAGTGCCCGTCGCGCCGTCGAGCAGGATCGGGAAATTCAGAAAACGGACCATAAAATACCCCTCCACACGGCAAAATTTGCATCGTAAGACTATACTTTGCCCGGTTTTTCTGTTATCATAATCGGTACGAATGAAATAGTCAAGGAGTCTGAACTATGAACAAACTGATTGATCTGATCTCTGAGCAGGTCTGCAGCGCGTTTGCGCAGGCCGGCTACGATGCGTCCTACGGCCGCGTCACGGTCTCCAACCGCCCGGACCTGTGCGAATACCAGTGCAACGGCGCGATGAAGGGCGCCAAGGCCTACCGCAAAGCCCCGATCCAGATTGCCTCGGATGTTGCGGCGCTGCTGGAAGGCAGCGAGACCTTTGCCAAGGTCGAAGCCGTCAACCCCGGCTTTCTGAACCTGACGCTCTCTCCGGAGTACCTCGCCGCATACCTCGAGAAGATGCGTACCGCCGAGCACTTCGGTCTGGAGACCGAGGGCGAGAAAAAGAGCATCGTTGTCGACTACGGCGGCGCGAACGTCGCCAAGCCGCTGCACGTCGGCCACATCCGCCCGGCCATCATCGGCGAGGCGCTCAAGCGCATCTACCGCTACCTCGGCCACGACGTCATCGGCGACGTGCACCTGGGCGACTGGGGATTGCAGATGGGCCTGATCGTCGAGATGATCCGCGAGCGGATGCCGGAGCTGCCGTACTTTGACGATAATTTTGCCGGCGAGTATCCGGCCGAGTCCCCGGTCACCGTCTCCGAGCTTGAGGAGATTTATCCTGCTGCATCCGCCCGCTCCAAGGAAGACCCGGAGTTCTCCGCGCGCGCCCACGAGGCCACCTACCTGCTGCAGATCGGCAAGCCGGGGTATCTCGCGCTGTGGAAGCACATTATGGCCGTCTCTGTCGAGGACCTGAAGAAGAACTACGCCGGTATCAATGTCGATTTCGACCTCTGGAAGGGCGAGAGCGACGCCGAGCCGTATATCGCGCCGATGATTGAGGCCATGAAGGCCGGCGGCTGCGCCGTCGAGAGCAACGGCGCGCTGGTCGTGCCGGTTGCGGAGGAGACCGACAAGGTCGAAGTCCCGCCGTGTATTCTGCTCAAGTCCGACGGCGCAACACTCTATGCCACAACCGACCTTGCCACCATCGTCCAGCGTGAGCAGGACTACCACCCGGACAAGATCCTCTACGTCGTCGACAAGCGTCAGGCGCTGCACTTTGAGCAGGTCTTCCGCACTGCCAGAAAATCCGGCATCACCCGCCCGGAGACGGAGCTGCAGCATCTCGGCTTCGGCACGATGAACGGCAAAGACGGCAAGCCGTTCAAGACCCGTTCCGGCGGCGTCATGCGTCTGGAATATCTGATGAGCGAGATCACCGACGCGGTGCGCGAGCGCATCGAGGAAAACAAGGTCATCCCGGCCGAGCAGGTCGAGCAGACGGCGCATCAGATCGCCGTCGCCGCGCTCAAATACGGCGACCTGAGCAACCTTCCGACGAAGGACTACTGCTTCGACATCGAGCGCTTCACCGCCTTTGAGGGCAATACCGGCCCGTATATCCTCTACACGATCGTCCGTATCAAGTCGATCCTCGCCAAGTACGACGGCGATGTTTCGGGCCTTGCCATCCGTCCGGCGCGCACGCAGGGCGAGAAGGAACTGATGCTGCGTATCAGCCGCTTTGCCGACAACCTCACCCTCGCCGCCCGCGACACTGCGCCGAATACGCTCTGCGCATATATCTACGATCTGGCCGGTGCGGTCAACTCGTTCTACCACGACACCAAGATCCTTGCCGAGCCGGACGAAGCCGTCCGCGGCGGCTATCTGGCGCTCGTTGCGCTGACCAAGTCGATCCTCGAAACGAGCATCGACCTGCTCGGCTTCTCCGCGCCGGACAAAATGTAATGAATTTCTCTGATGCAGGCTGCCCGCGCAGCCTGCATTTTTTTGCCCGTTTCCCCTGATCCCATCACCGCACCACCAACCGCGCCCGTAGAGGCCACAGCACCACAGCTCCCTCTGCGAGGCGCTAAGAGCCTCGCTTCGCTCGGTTGCTTACTATGCACA
>CAZUKJ010000172.1:0-3703 GCA_964620855.1 uncultured Oscillospiraceae bacterium | reverse complement strand
TCGAGCTTCTCGCTGCCGCCGTAGGTGACCCACGCACACTCGGGAGCGAAGCCCTCAACGTGGTCCTTCTCCTTCTGCAGCAGGCTCTCCGGGATCAGCATCGGCATGGACACGTTCTCATGGCCAAGCTCTTTGAAGCGGCGGTCGAGATAGTTCTGGATGCCCTCCCGGAGCGCATAGCCATACGGTCGGAGAATAAACAGGCCCTTTACGCCGGAATAGTCCACGAGTTCGGCCTTCGTGCAGACGTCCGTAAACCACTGCGCAAAGTCGACCTCCATATCGGTGATCTGTTCTACCTTTTTCTCTTTTGCCATAGTGCAACTTCCTCTCATCCGGCGCTGTGCCGGTTACATTCATCAGTAACATATATTGTATCACACCTGTCAAGGCCTCGCATAGGATGAACTGCATCAGAAAGGAGCGATTTGGGTGAGCAGTCTGAAATTCTACATCAAGCCTGCGCCGGGCGAGCGCGTTCAGGCGGAGCTGACGCTGCCTGCGGCGCAGGAGTCCTTCCTGCTCGGCACGGTCAAAACCGCCGCGGGCGATCCGGCCGTGGGCTGCGCGGTGCTGCTGCAGGCCGACGGCGGCGGCGTGCCGGTGCATCAGGCCGTCACAGACGAGACCGGGCGGTTCGTATTCGGCCCGCTGCCGGGCGACCAATTATACATTATAAATATATACCACGACGATACGCATGTGCGTACGGTGGAGATCGGAGTCTGACATGGAGCAATACTGCATCACACTCGATCCGGCCGCCGGCCGCTTCTACGAGCGCATTGCCGCGCAGGCCGGTCTTCCGACCGAGCAGGTGCTTGCCGACGCGCTGTTTCGTCTGGCGGGCGAGCTGTCGCTCGAAGCGCTGCAGAAGACGCGCTGAGCACCATCGGGCCTCCTGCCACAGGAGGCCTTTCGGTTTTTGGGTTGAGTTTTTCGTGCAAATATAGTATAATTTCCCATGCGGCGCATGCCGCAACTTCTTATTCAGGAGGAATCCCCTTTATGAATCAGACGAAAAAAAGCACGATCTTCAACCGATATTTTATTTTGCTGTTCATCACCTCGGTGTGCTTCTGCTTCTCGTCCGAGATGCTCAATGTCGTTTTGCCGCTGTACATCACAGAGGACCTCGGCAAGACCGCTGCCGTCAGCGGCCTGATGACCACCTTCTACACGATTGCCTCGGCCGTCAGCCGCCCGGTGAACGGCATGTTTACCGACAAATTCTCGCGCCGCATCGTCATGGGCATCGGCTGCCTGCTCTACGCTGTGGGCATTTTCCTGTGCGGCTTCATCCCGATGCTCGTCACTGCGTTCTGCTGCCGTATGCTGCAGGGCATCGGCTACTCTGCCGCCTCCACCGCCAACATGGCCGCCTCGAATGACGTCATCCCAAAAGACCGCCTCAACGAGGGCGTTGGCTACTTCGGCATCAGCCATACCCTGCCGAGCCTGTTCGGCCCGGTGATCGTCACCACGCTCATCACCGCCATCGGCAACCGCGGCACGCAGTATGTCATCGCTGCCATCTGCGGCGTGGCCGTCATCTTGTCATTTTTCGCAGATTATGAGAAAAAGCCCGAGTTCGCCCGCGCCAGGGACGCTGAAGCGGAAAAAGCGACTAAGGGCGCATTCATCGAGCCGACGGCGGTTGTCCCGTCGCTGCTGCAGTTTGCCTCGCTGTTTTTCACCAGCTCGCTGATGGTCTTTATGACGCTGTTCTTCAAGGCGCAGGGCCTGTCGAACGCACTTCTGAGCGCATACCTGACCACCACCGGCGTCACGATCCTCGCCGCCCGCACGCTCTTCAGCCGCTTCGTCGGCAAGGTCAACCCGCTGTGGCTGATGATCCCGGCGTGGCTCGTCGGCATCGCGGAGTGCCTGTTCCTGCCGTATGTCAACGGCATGATCGCGTGCATCATCATGGGCATCTGCTTCGGCTGCGTCCACGGCGTGCCGTGGATGACCAACGGCGCAATGGCCGTCAACCGCGCCCCCGTGCAGCGCCGCGGCGCCGCGAACGCCACATTCTACCTCGCCTTTGACGCCGCCATCGGCACCGGCGCAGCCGTCTGGGGCAGCCTGATCGACACCATCGGCTACACCGCCACCTATCAGGTCACCGCCTGCGGCTATGTCGCCGTCATCATCGCCGCGATCTTCATCTACCGCAAGTGGAAGCCCGCAGCCGAATAATACAAACCATCCGGGAGTGTTGCATGTTTGCAGCACTCCCTTTTTCTTTGCCAATGCAATCTGCGATCGCTTTCCGGCTTCCAATTCTGTGCCGCACCCTACCGCCTCGCTCTGATGAAAAAAGCCATGGCGATACACTACCGTTTCGCTTCGCTTTATGGTATCCTATACCTGGAACAGAGTGAACTCTGCAACTACACCGAATACAATGAAACAGCAAGGGAACGGGGGCTTTTTGATGAAACAACGGCTTGGAATATTCTTGATTCTTTTTGCGATGCTGCTGGGCGTTGCGGCGTGCAGCAGCGATGCATCAGAGGGCCGTGCTTCGGATGAAGCCTCAACGGTCACTGCCGATCAGGAAGAGACGATTACGGCGGACGATACTTCGGCCGATCTGACGGAGGATTTGTCCAATCAGAGCGAATCTGCCGATCCCGTACCCGACGCCGACACAGACGACCGGGAAGCGCTCGACTCCGCGCTGCTGGAATACTTTCAAACGGACTACTTCTCATCTGAAACGCGCGTGAGGGCCAACTTCTTCCTCGCCAGCGAGTACGAGCGCCCGGAGGATATCGACCTTCTGCAGCTGTTTTACTGCGGACTTTCCGGCGAGGAACAGACGGTGAGCGAGGATGAGCGGCTCAAGGTGTACGATGCGCTGTATCCGCAAGAGCTCGACATTACGAAATACCCAACCGAGGCCATCGACGCCGTGCTGCTGCAGTACACCGGCCTGACACTCGATGAGACGAACCGGGTCAATCTCTCCGGGTTTGCGTATCTGGAAGATTACGACGCCTACTACCTCCTGCACGGCGACACGCTGGAACTGACCACCGTGACGATCACCGCGGGCTATTGGGATGACGCGGGCAGCATTGTTTTGGAATACGACCTGCCGTCAATGGGCAGCATCCGTCTGCCGTCCGGAACGGTCATTCTCACACCGACAGAGGACGGACAGTATTTCATCGTATCGAATCAGTATTCGAGCTGACCACACTGCACACATTGGAACGCGGACGGCCATCGGCTGTCCGCGCATTTCATATCGCGCTCTACTGCCTCCCTCTGATGAGGGAGCCTGATTCGTGCTGTGCAAGTCAACCGCCCGCTCTTAGCGCCGTGGCAATCCGTTTCCCCTCGTCCTCCGCCGCGCCGATCAGGCTGACTGAGGGGATCAGAAGCCCCAACCGCAGGTGGGGCTTCGTAACACAGTGAACGGAGCGTATCGATACCGATATGCTCCGTTTCTTATGCGAATATACCATGTAACGGGCGCAGACACTTGGCTCTCCCTTTGGGAGAGCGGCAGGTGACTGAGAGGGCCTTGCAGCCGGTTTTGAATGGTAAGGTCGTTGGTTTCCCTCTCCGTCCTCGCTGCGCTCGGCCACCTCTCCCAAAGGGAGAGGCAAGGGATGCTCGCACGATACACCAACCGGTGTATCGAAGTGCGCTCTTGCGTCTGTTAGACAAATTATAACTTGATTAACCG
>CAZUKJ010000171.1:0-3728 GCA_964620855.1 uncultured Oscillospiraceae bacterium | reverse complement strand
CGACTGCCTGCAGTATCAGGGGCAGGAATATGAAGTCATTCTCTTTGAGGAGGCGACCAACTTCCGCGAAGAGTGGATCGTCTTTATCCGCACATGTTTGAGAACGACGCGCACGGACTTCACGCCGCGCTGCTACTACACGATGAACCCCGGCGGCGTCAGCCACAACTATTTCAAGCGGCTGTTCATCGACCGGAAATTTGAGCCGGGGGAAAACCCGGACGACTTTGTCTATATCCCGGCGAGGGTGTCGGACAACCCGTATATCAACGAAGACTATGTCCACACGCTCGAAGCGCTCGACCCGGTCAAGCGGGCGATGCATCTCGAGGGCCGGTGGGACGTCTTCGCCGGGCAGTTCTTCGAGACATTCCGCGAGACGCCCGATCCGCTCAAGGCCGTTGAGCTTGGCGTGAGCGCCGAGCAGCTTATGCTCGAGCGGCGCTATACGCACGTCATTGAGCCGTTTGAGATTCCGAAGGGCTGGACGATGTACCGGTCGTTTGACTTCGGCTATGCCAAGCCCTTTTCCTGCGCGTGGTGGGCGATCGACTTTGACGGAAGAGCCTACCGCATATTGGAGCTTTACGGCTGCACCAAGACGCCCAACGAGGGCGTCAAGTGGATGCCGGACAAGGTTTTCTCGGAGATCCACCGGCTGGAGGCAGAGCACCCGCAGCTCAAAGGGCGCGACATTCTCGGCGTGGCCGACCCGTCCATCTGGGACGCCTCGCGCGGCGAGTCGGTCTACGACACGGCGTGCCGCCATCAGGTCTATTTCACGCCGGGCGACAATGCGCGCATCCCCGGCTGGATGCAGTGCCAGTACCGCCTGCAGTTTGACGACGAGGGCTACCCGATGATGTATGTCTTTCAAAACTGCCGCGCGTTTATCCGCACGATTCCGCTGCTGCAGTACGACGACCACCGGCCGGAAGACCTCGACACGAGTCTGGAAGATCATGTGGCCGATGAGTGGCGCTATTTCTGCATGGCGCGGCCCATCACGCCGCAAAAGCAAATCGGAAACCGCGAAGCCATCGGCGACGATCCGCTGGATCTGCTGGCCGATGGCTATGACTATATCCGCAGGCCGCGTATGCAGCGGCTCAGTTAAGGAGGCAACATGGACGAAACAGGAAAAGCGTATGTGCCGGACGAGGTGATCGGCAGCAAGGAAGTCCTGGAGGCCACGCAGATTCTGCGCAGGTACAAGCAGGGCAAGGCCAATCTCGAAGCCAGAGTCATTGCCAACGAGCAATGGTGGAAGCTGCAAAACGACGAGACCGAGCGCGAGCGCCGCAGCAAACCGCAGACGAAATCCGCATGGCTTTGGAATGTCATCGCGTCGCACCACGCGACGAGCATGGACAATTACCCGACGGCAAACATCCTGCCGCACGAAGAGGGCGATCAGCAGGAGGCCGAGTCGCTTTCGTCGATCGTGCCGGTCATTCTGGCACAGAACAACTTTGAGGAAACCTACTCCGACGTGGAGTGGCGCAGGGGTATCACCGGCACGGGCTTTTACAAAACGGTCTGGGATGCAAAGAAGTACAACGGCCTCGGCGATGTGTCGATCAAGCAGGTCGATCTGCTCAACCTTTTTTGGGAGCCGGGCATCACGGATCTGCAGGCGAGTCACAACATCTTCCATGTCGAGCTCGTCGACAACAAGGACATCGAAGCGCAGTTCCCGCAGGCCAAAGACAAGCTCTCGACGCCGACGATCACGCTGAGCGAGTACATCTGGGACGACACCGTGGAGACGGATGAGAAGTCGGCGGTCATCGACTGGTACTACAAGCGCTCCTCCGGCGGCAGGACGGTGCTGCACTACTGCAAGTTTGTCAACGATGTGGTGCTCTATTCTTCCGAAAACGAGGGCCTGACAGACGGCTACTACCATCACGGCAAGTATCCGTTCACCGTCGCGGCGCTCTATCCCATTGAGGGGACCATCGCGGGCTACGGCTATATCGACATCGGCAAGGGCACGCAGACCGAGATCGACAACATCAACAATGCGATTGTCGAAAACACGATGTACAACGCGACGCCGCGCTATTTTGTGCGGCAGGACGGCTCGATCAACGAAGACGAGTACCGCGATCTGGGGAAGAAGTTCATCCACACCAACGGCAATCTGGGCGAGGACTGCCTGCGCCCGGTCGACACCAACGACATCAACGGCAACTACATTGAGTTTCTCAGCATGAAGGTGCAGGAGCTCAAGGAGGTCTCCGGCAACCGCGACGTCTCCAACGGCTCAGCCACCGGCGGCGTGACGGCGGCGAGCTCCATCGCCGCGCTGCAGGAAGCGGGCGCGAAGATGGACAGAGACGCGAACAAGGGCTCTTACCGGGCATTTCGGGAGATTTGCTACCTCGTCATTGAGCTGATCCGGCAGTTTTACGACCTGCCGCGGCAGTTTCGCATCACCGGCGAAAGCGGCGGCATGGAGTTTACGGCGTACAGCAACGCCGGCATCAAGCCGCAGCCGCAGACGCTGATGGGGCAGAACTTCGGCTGCAGAGTGCCGGAATTCGACATTGAAGTGACGGCGCAGAAGGCCAGCCCGTACCAGAAGCAGACGCAAAACGAGCTGATGCTGCAGTTTTATCAGCTCGGCTTTTTCCGGCCGGAGCTGGCCGATCAGGCGCTGGCGGCGCTCAAGGGCATGGACTTTGACGGCAAGCAGCAGATCGTGAAGGTCATCAGCCAGAACGGCACGATGTATCAGCAGCTGCAGCAGCTGCAGTCTGTGATCGTGCAGCTGACCGGGGCAATCGACAAGTCCGGTCAGCTTTCGCAGCAGTATGCCGCTGTGCTCTCCGGGCAGGGCGCGCAGGTGACTGCGCCGAAGCTCGGCGCGCAGCTGCCGCAGACGAAGGCGGCCGAGCATCCGAATGTGACCAATGCCAGGGCGAGAGTCGCCAACCAGAGCGACCCGAACAGCGGAGGTGCACAGGTATGATCACCGTCTCTTACCGGATCGAAGGCGATACGCTGACGCTGCGTGTAAAAGGTCACGCGGGCAGCGCACCGGCAGGGCAGGATTTGCTCTGCGCGGCGGTGACGGCGCTGAGCTACACGCTGGCGCAGGCGGTCACGGACGCGGCCGACAAGCTCGAAAACGAGCCGGTGATCGAGCTGCGCGAGGGCTTTGCAAAGGTGAGCAGCAAGCCGCGCGAGGCGTATCGGCCGGGCGTGATGGTCATGTATCAAACCATTTTGTCCGGCTTTCAGATGCTTTCGGGGAACTACCCCGGGCAGATCAAGGTTATCACGCACGGGACGCCGCGCGAGACATAACGGATTCGTCCACCTGACGGACAGGTTACGGGAAGCCCACCGCACGGGCAGGAGGCCAATATGGCAAAGTTTATTCACATGTTCAGCTTGCAGCTGTTCGCTGAGGGCGGCGACGGCGGCGCAGGCGAATCGGGCGTAACCGGCTCTGCCGCCGAGAGCCAGACCACGGGCGTAACGGATTCCGACGCCGGGGATCAGACCACGGAAGCAGTCAGACAGTCGTTCGACGAGCTGATCAAGGGCGACTACAAAAAGGATTTTGACGCAAAAGTCCAGAAAATCGTACAGGCAAGGCTGAAAGGCACGGAGGAGACATCGAAAAAACTGGAGAGCCTCACCCCGATTGCCGAACTCCTTGGAAAGAAGTACGGCGTAGACCCGACGGACATTGCCGCGCTCAAGGCGGCGATGGA
>CAZUKJ010000170.1:0-3747 GCA_964620855.1 uncultured Oscillospiraceae bacterium | reverse complement strand
GCGCACCGCACAACCACTCGCGCCGGTAGGGGCGATCTGCGATCGCCCGCCTGCCACCAAGCCCGCACCGCACCCCGTCTTTTTGCACCGCACTCTCAGATTTGTCATTGCGAGGAGCGCAGCGACGTGGCAATCCGTCCCCCCTCGTCCACAACCGCACCATCAATCGTACCGGTAGGGGCAACCTTCGATCACCCGCCTGCCCCCGTGCCCGCAGAGAAAAAAACAGGGAGCGCTGCAGACAGCAGCACTCCCTGATGCTTTATTCGGTGATCATCGGGTCAAGTCCCTCCGGCAGGAACTGCTCGCCGGTGAGCACATGCTCGCGGATAAAGCGAAACAGCGCCTGCTCGCCCTCGTCGGCCAGCAGCTTGAGCAGATAGGCCAGCTGACGGCGCGTCAGGTCATTCATTGCGTTGGTGTCGCGCGCATGCATCAGATAGGCAAACGAATCCGCGTCGGTGTATGCCTCGCCGTGGTACGTCTTGCAGGCGGCAATGCGGTCCATACACATTTCCACCAGATACTTCGGCGGCATTTCCAGCGCAACATACACGCGGGTACCGGGGCGATAGTCGACCCAGTATTCAAAATGGTGCTTGTTCCGGCCTTTGTGGTGCAGCCATGCCGTCGAGTAGCCGAACTCGTTTCGCTCTTCGACATTCGGGCTGTGGTCACCCGAGAAGTACTTCGCGCCGATGCGAAACTCCGTCCAGGAGTATTTCGACAGGTCGTGCGTCAGTCCCTGCCAGTACAATCCGACTGCGAAGCAATGCCGCATGACCAGAACTCTGTGCTTTGTGATCGTTTTGAAGTGTCCCCACGCCTTCACCGTATCTTCCTCCGCATTCTTTTTACTCAGTATATCGCTTTCTGCGCCGGGCTGCAAGAAAAATATGTGTCTTACTCCTTCTCCAGCTCCGCCCGCAGCTTAATCCTGCGCCTTGGTCTCAATGCGACAGGCATTGTGTCTCGCCTTTCATTCCGCGTATCCAAAATTGCTTCCAACTCACGAACTTGCTATAGGGCAGAAAAATGTTACAAGTTGCAAAAATCTTCCCCAGTATTATCGTTGTATATTGATTTCCCTTATTGTCCATGATAATATAGAACAGAAAAGCGCTAATGGTTGCAAAAATCTTCCCCAAGGAGGCCTTGATATGGTAATTCGCAGAGATTTCTATTTGGACAAACTGATAAAAAGAAAGCACAATGGATTGATTAAGATCATTACCGGTATCCGCAGATGTGGAAAATCTTATCTGTTGAACAATCTTTTTTATCATCATTTGTTGGACTCCGGCATCGATACCGACCATATCATACGCTTTGCGTTCGATTCTGCGGACGATTTGTATCGGATTGGAGAAAGTCTGATTCAGATCGAAAAAGAAAAGCGCGGTGTTGATCCTGAAAAGTTTATGGCATATATCCGTTCGAAAGTGACCGACCACGGAATGTATTATCTCCTTCTGGACGAAATCCAATTACTCGATTGCTTCGAAGCAGTACTAAACGGTTATCTGCGCAAAGAGAATGTGGACGTATTCGTAACCGGAAGCAATGCAAAGCTCCTGTCTAAAGATATCGCCACCGAGTTTGCCGGCCGCGGAGACGAGATCCATATGTATCCTCTGAGTTTTGCAGAATTCATGTCTGTTTATCCGGGCGACAAATATCTTGGCCTGTCTGAATATATGCTCTACGGCGGCATTCCTCTGGTCGTTCTTCGTGAAGGAGCCGGAGACAAAGCTGCAGCATTGCAGAATCTGTTCCGCGAGATTTACATTCAGGATATATGTAAGCGCAATAAGATTCGGAATGTCGGAGAATTGGAAGATCTTCTGAATATTCTTTCTTCCGCCATCGGGTCACTGACCAATCCTGAAAAGTTAAAAAACACCTTTAAGACTGTAAAGCAATCAAAGATTACCTCCAAGACCATCAAGAAGTATTTGGACTGTTTCGAGGATTCTTTCCTGATTGCGTCCGCCCAGCGTTATGACATCAAAGGAAAGGCTTATATCGAAACTCCGAAGAAATACTATTTCTCCGACTTGGGCCTCCGAAACGCAAGAATCAATTTCCGTCAGTTTGAACAGACCCACGCCATGGAAAATATGATTTACAACGAGCTTTGTATGAGAGGTTACAGTGTCGATGTGGGCGTCGTTCCGATTGCAGAAAAGGATCCAGACGGCAAAGTGACACGCAAGCAGCTGGAGGTTGACTTCGTGTGCAACCTGGGCTCTGCCAGATATTATATCCAGTCGGCCTATTCTCTTCCCGATGAAGCCAAGCGAACGCAGGAGATCAGGCCCTTCCGAAAGATCGAGGACTCGTTCAAGAAAATCGTCATTACCAAGGACATCGTCCCGGCACATTATGATGAGTACGGAATTTTGACCGTAAATATCTATGACTTCCTGCTGGATCCTGACTGTCTCTCGAAATGATACCCAGGGAGTGCGGCAGCTGCCGCACTCCCTTCTGCTTCGCAGAAAGCCGACCGGCTTCCGGTGCATCGGAGCTGCTTGTGCGATTCCGGATCAAGCAGAAATCCGGTATCCGGCCAAATCGTTCCATCGGTGGCGATTCCACAGGCCGTGCGTCTTACTCCTTCTCCAGCTCCGCCCGCAGCTTTTCGAGCGCCTTGGTCTCAATGCGGGAGACATAGGATCGGCTGATGCCGCAGCGCTCCGCCACCTCGCGCTGGGTCAGCACCTGCCCGCCGGACAGGCCGTAGCGCAGGCAGATGATCGTCTGCTCCCGCTCCGTCAGGCAGTGCTCCACCAGATGCCGCAGATGGCCGCTCAGCTCGCGGCTGCTCAGATCGTCAAACAAATCCTCCTCGCTGCAGATGACGTCGATCAGCGAAAGCGCATTGCCGTCTTTCCCCGTTTCAATATAGTCCGACAGCGAGACGTCCGACGCCGTTTTCTTCAGGCTGCGAAAATACATCAGAATCTCATTTTCCACGCAGCGGGCCGCATAGGTTGCAAGGCGCGCGCCCTTGGACGCGTCGAATGTCGAGATTCCCTTGATCAGCCCGATTGTGCCGATGGAGATCAGATCCTCCTGATCCGAGGTCATCGTATAGTATTTTTTCATAATGTGCGCGACCAGGCGAAGATTCCTCTCAATAAGAATGTTGCGCGCCTGCAGATCTCCCTGCGCCGCAAGCTCGAGATAGTGCCGTTCTTCCTGCGCGCTGAGCGGTTTGGGAAATGATCCGCCGGACGAGAGCCGCAGCGAATAGAGCATGCTGCTGACCATCAGCAGCACTGCGCCGGATAACATGGTATACCGCCTCCTTCGGTATACTCTATTCCGCCGCAGCCAGTCCGAATGTTGCATTGTTTGTGATTTATCGCCGCCGCAATCCGCCCGCTTTCACACCGTGCCACCAATCACACCGGCAGGGGCGACCTTCGATCGCCCGCCTGCCGCCGAACCCACACCGCGCCCCGTCTTATGCACCGCACTCTCAGATTTGTCATTGCGAGGCGCATAGCGCCGTGGCAATCCGTCTCCTTTTACTTCTGTCCTCTCTCGTTATTTCTCCCTTTGGGGTTACGGATTGCCACACCAGCGTGCGCGCTGGTTCGCAATGACAAATTAGGGCAGCTTTTCCGCGTAGATACGCACATTGGTGTGCAAAATCAGCCTTGTAAGCACAGAGTGCAAATCACTGCACCGCACTCTCAGATTTGTCATTGCGAGGAGCGAAGCGACGTGGCAATCCGT
>CAZUKJ010000169.1:2331-3766 GCA_964620855.1 uncultured Oscillospiraceae bacterium | reverse complement strand
GATCTTCCGCAAGAATCGCGTCAAGTACAGCGTCCGAGATCTGGTCGCAGATCTTATCCGGATGCCCTTCTGTTACAGATTCCGATGTAAAAAGTCTTTTTGCCATTTTCAAGTTCCTTTCGTATGTGAGGACAATCGAAACGCCCTGTCTTTCGACAGGGCGTGAGTTCATGCAGTTCCTCATCTGTCGATTTGTTCGTCGGATTTAGCACCTTACATTTGCAGGTTGCCGGGTTTCACAGGGCCGTTCCCTCCACCACTCTTGATAAGGGGTATAAAATTGTTCTATTTATTATAGCAAATTAAGACACAATGTCAACCGCTTCACTCAAATTCGTGCGATCAAACTTCCCATCCTGACAGATATGCCACCTGCTCCGGGGTCAGCGCATCAATTTTCAATCCCATTGCATCGAGTTTGACGCAAGAGACCGCGTCGTCAATCTCCTGTGGGACCTCGTAAACCGCCTTTTCCAGTTTGTCCGAATTGATCAGCAGATATTCCAGACCGAGAGACTGAATCGAAAAACTCATATCCATAATCTCTGCCGGATGGCCGTTGCCGGAAGCAAGATTGACGAGACGGCCTTCAGCGAGAACATTGAGCGTTCTTCCATCCGGCAGTTCGTAGCCAACAATCTCATCGCGGCGCAGATAGATGTGGGAAGACATCTCCGCCAGCTGCTCAATATTGACCTCGACATTGAAGTGTCCGGCATTAGACAAGAATGCATTGTCCTTCATAACGGCAAAATGTTCCGCTGTAATAACATCGCGGCATCCCGTTGCCGTCACAAACAGATCGCCCAGTGGAGCAGCTTCCGCCATCGGCATCACGCGAAAACCATCCATGGTAGCTTCCAGAGCTTTGATCGCGTCAATCTCCGTCACGACGACATCGGCGCCCATACCCTTTGCGCGCATGGCAATGCCGCGGCCGCAGTAGCCGTAACCGGCAACAACCACGGTTTTACCGGCGACGAGGAGATTTGTCGTATGCATAATCGCATCCCAGACAGACTGACCCGTACCATATTTATTATCATAGTAATGCTTGCATTTGGCATCATTGACATTCATCATCGGATACGGAAGAATGCCGGCCGCTTCTCTCGCCTTCAGGCGATGCACACCCGTAGTGGTCTCTTCACAGCCGCCAATCAGGCAATCGCCGTATTCTTTGCACTTTCCGGAAAGCAGCTCAATCAGATCGCCGCCGTCGTCAATAATCAGATGCGGATGGCAGGCGAGCGCCGCAGAAAGATGGGCTTCATACTCTTCGGCGGTTGCTCCATGCCAGGCGTAGACGTTGACGCCCATTGAAGCAAGCCCGGCAGCCACATCATCCTGCGTGGATAGCGGATTACAGCCGGTTGCATGAACCTCTGCACCGCCGGCAAGAAGGCAGAGCGCAAGATACGCCGTTTTGGCTTCC
>CAZUKJ010000169.1:0-2321 GCA_964620855.1 uncultured Oscillospiraceae bacterium | reverse complement strand
TGGTAATTCGCTTACCGGCGAAGGGTTTCTCCATCTCGAACCGCTCCCGGATCGCCGACAGCGCAGGCATAAAATCCTGCACCCATTCAATCTTCATTCTTCCGTGCTCCGCAAGCGCAGCATCGCGAATAATTGACATATCCATTCCTCCAAACACAGATTCGCTATGATGATATCACAAAGTTTACACAATCGCCATAGACTTTTCGTCTGAAAAAAGATAAAATGGAAACAATCGACCAAGGGAGTGGTTTATATTGAAGAATTTGCGCCGCAATTTTGAGCGGCTTTGTTATCGCAACCGCGACAAAGGAATTCCCAATCTGATGCTCTGGATCGCCATCGGCACAATTGCTGTTTATTTTCTGATGCAGATCGATCCAAGCAACGCCGTCTACTACTTTTTGAAATTTAACCGCACAAAAATCCTGCACGGCCAGATCTGGCGCCTTTTTACCTGGATTCTGATTCCGTCCGGCAGTGGATACATGATTCTGGAAATTCTGATGCTCTTCTTCTATTTCCAGATCGGGCGCGCGATTGAGGCAAGCTGGGGCCGGTTCAAATTCAATCTGTTTTATCTTTGCGGAGTGATTTTAAACATCCTTGTCGGGTTCCTTTTTAATCTGGACGGACTTTACAATTCGTACCTGAACCTGTCTTTGATTCTGGCTTTTGCCACGCTCTACCCGGAAAATCGCGTCATGCTGATGTTTATTATTCCGCTGAAGATGAAATATCTCGCATGGTTCTATTTTGTATTGATCGGTCTCGAGGTCGTTATGCAGTCGCTCGGCATTTTTACCAACCCGCTTTCCGCTTTTGCGGGAATCATCTATATTCTCGTTCCCCTGCTGAATTATTTTCTCTTCTTCGGCTCGGACATTAAAAATCTGTTTTCTTCCAACGGCAGGACGCGCAAGCAAAACTTTGGGCGGCATCATGCAACAAATCGTACCAATCATTCGTCCCAGCGACCGAATGCGAACTGGGCCAGCGGCTATCAGAGTCAGTCCGGTCAGCGTCCTTATCATCATAAGTGCACAGTCTGCGGCAAAACAGATACCGAACATCCGGAGCTTGAGTTCCGTTACTGTTCCCGCTGCAACGGCTATTACTGCTACTGCATGGAACACATCAACAGTCATATTCACGTACAATAACAAAACAGGCGCTGCAGCCGCAGCGCCTGTTTTGTTATTCCGCACGATTTGTCAACCTCTTTTGAATCTGACCGGATACCCAACAGCCGGCATATCCGCACAAAAGGCCGACGACGATTCCGCCGAGCACATCGGTCGGCCAGTGCACATAAAGATACAGCCGACTGAACGCAATGACTACAGAAAGAACGCATGCCGGAATCCAAAGCTTGCTCTTCGCAGCCGCAAGCGCTCCGACTGCCGCAAACGAAATGGCAGTATGTCCGGACGGGAATGAAGCATCATGCGGTCTGAATATGAGCAGTTCGACCGCAGTGTTGATATCACAAGGACGCACTCTCCCGATCAGAGGCTTCAAAACCAGATTGCAGCAGATCATATCCAACAAGAGACCACAGGCAACACCAATGCCAAGCCATCGGGTCTTCTTCCAAATCATCAATACAAGAGCAAGCAAAATCCACACTTCACCGTGGTTGCTCCAGCTTGTGATGACAGGAAGGACTTTATCCAGAAATCCGCAGCGCAGCGTATTTTGAATCCAGTCTAAAATCGCAAATTCAGCAGATATCATCGTATTCCCCCTTTCATCGAATAAATATACCATCATTATAGCATAAATACCCTGGTTGTAAACGGCCGGTTCTCAGCAATTTTTGACGAAATTTACATAACCCTCTCCCCTGGTTGTTGACATGTCACAAATCGCGTGATACGATGCATTCAAATTGAATCGCATAGATAGAGGCGCGAAACTGAAAAGTACCTCCGGAAAAGGCAGGCAGCTGTCCGGAGCGAAAGGCTGGTTCGCCGAAGCGTTTCGGAGTTGCCTGACTCCGGGATGGCTGGGCCGTCGGGAAATACCCGCCGGACTGTCACATGATTTTCGTGTGAAGCGCTATCAAGGGTCGAACCGGAGTATCCACTGTTTGCTGCAGGCATGCAATGTTTTTCCGAATTCTCTCATGAACCGCTTGACACTGGCGGTTCTTTTTTTATTTGGAAAAACCCAAAGCTTTTAAGAAAGGTGATCAACCATGAAGAAGATTATTGCCCTGCTCCTCGCCCTGTCCATGGTTTTCGCTCTCGCTGCCTGCAGCAGCGCGGACGATACTACCACGAATTCCTCCACTGACACTACAGAAGTAACTTCCGGCC
>CAZUKJ010000168.1:0-3779 GCA_964620855.1 uncultured Oscillospiraceae bacterium | reverse complement strand
CAGCGTGTGGCCATTGCCCGTGCGCTTGCGACGCGGCCGAATTACCTTCTCTGCGACGAGGCGACCAGCGCGCTTGATCCGAACACCACACAGTCGATTTTGGAACTGCTGCAGGAGATCAACCGCACGCTCGGCGTCACGATCATTGTGATCACGCATGAGATGCGTGTCATCGACCAGATCTGTGACCGCGTCGCAGTCATTGATAAGAGCCAGATCGCAGAGACCGGAAAGGTCAGCGAGGTGTTTGCCAATCCGCAGAGTCAGATCGCGCGCGAACTGATCCTCCCGGGTGCGCTGCAGATCCCGGAGCGAATCGGCGGCAAGCTGATCCGTATCATCTTCGACGGCGAACGCTCCAGCAAGCCGGTGATTTCCAGCATCGTTATGGAGTGTCAGGTCCCGGTGAACATTATGTTTGCCGATACCCGTGATATCAACGGTACGGCGTATGGCCAGATGGTCATTCAGCTGCCGGAGGACGATCGTCAGGCGGACAAGGTCCTTGCCTGGCTTGACGGCAACGGTATTACGTACCGCGAGGAGGTGTAACGGTATGTTTTCTGATCTTTTGATCCAGCTTTGGGAAAACGGCCTGATCCAGAAGGGTATCTGGGAGACGATCTACATGACCGTCATCTCAACCGCCATCGCCTATGTGATCGGCCTTCCGCTCGGCCTCGTGCTGAGTGTAACGGATGACAATGGTGTGCATCCGATCAAATGGCTCAACCGCGTGCTCGGTGTGATCGTCAACGCCCTGCGCAGCGTACCGTTCGTCATTTTGATGCTTGCGGTGCTCCCGGTGGCAAAGCTCATCGTTGGCACAAGTATGGGCAACAAAGCCATGATTGTCACGCTGATCATTGCTGCGGCGCCGTATGTGGCGCGCATGGTCGAGTCATCAATTAAGGAAGTCGATGCCGGCGTCATCGAGGCAGCGCACGCAATGGGCGCATCCTCGCTGCAGATCGTAATGAAAGTGCTCGTCCCGGAGGCCAAACCGTCGTTGATCAACGGTGCGGTTATTTCGATGGTTACGATCCTCGGCTACTCCGCCATGGCGGGCACGATCGGCGGTACCGGCCTCGGCCAGATCGCCATTTCCTACGGCTATCAGCGCTTCAAAGACGATATCATTTGGGTCTGTGTGGTGCTGACGGTCCTCATCGTACAGGTGATCCAAATGATCGGTACGCGGATTGCGACAAAGATTGACAAGCGCGTTCGATAATCCCGCGACAAGGGAGGCGTCCTGTATGCAGTGGCGTTTTACGGAACTCGTCCGGGCCAATTTCCGGTTTGGATGCATGTGCCGATAAAATAGAAATCGAGATCCGTTAAAAATTTTTTGTTAAGGAGACCACTATCATGAAAAAAGTTCTGTCCGTCATCCTTGCGCTGACTCTGGCGCTGTCTGTGTTTGCTCTGACCGGCTGCTCGTCGGAAAAAGACGACAAGGTTATTAAAGTAGGCGCAAGCTCCACCCCGCATGCGGAAGTCCTCGAGCAGGTGAAAGAAGCCCTCGCAGAAGAAGGCTATACTCTTGAGATCACTGTTTACGACGACTATGTCCTGCCGAACACCGCGCTCAACGACGGTGAGCTCGATGCGAACTACTTCCAGCACACCCCGTATCTCCTGAGCTTCAACGAGTCCAACGGCACCAAACTGGCAGTCGCTGCACTCATCCACTATGAGCCGTTCGGCGTTTATGGTAAGGGCATTGCTGATCTGGCAGACCTCGCTGATGGCGCGACCATCATCATCCCGGCCGACGACTCCAATGAGACCCGCGCTCTGCTCCTGCTGCAGCAGGAGGGCCTGATCACCCTGCCTGCGGATAAGAATGCCACCACCGGCATCACCACGCTCGACATCGTTGACAATGGCGGCTACAATATCATCCCGGTTCAGGCGGACTCCGTTGCCGCGCAGCTTGAGATCGCTGACGAGGGCACCATTGCCGTTATCAACGGCAACTACGCCCTGCAGGCCGGCCTGAGCATTACCAACGCGCTCGCCATTGAGGATGCCTCCGGCGATGCTGCTCAGACCTACGCCAACATCATCGCCGTCCGCGAAGGCGACGAGAACAGTGAGAAGATCCAGGCTCTTGTCAAGGCGCTGCAGACCGAAGCAGTTGTCCAGTATATGGAAGATGCCTACAACGGCGCTGTTGTTGCCATTTTCTAATGCAAAATCACCCCGCTGCAGATAATGAACTGCAGCGGGGTATCATTTTGCAGAAGAAAAGGGGGGCGGCTTTCACAACACTCTCTTTTGATCACTGTTCGATTGGAATCCATACTTCAAAGTAGCCGGTCAGCTCGCCGTCTTCGAGGACGCTGCACAGCAGGATGCCTCTGGCGTTTCCGGTGATCCGGATGCCGTTTTCTTCCGTATAGCGCACCATGTAATCAATGTGGTGCGGCGCGAACTGGTCTTTACCGGCACTCTTGAAGACGGAGTGAAGGCACATTTCGCTCGGAAGATGGATGACCGGCGGTTCTACCGTGACATTAAACTCGCGGACATAGTCCATATCCAGCGAGAAGCCCCATGCATATTCCTCGCCATGCGAGAGCATAACCTCCCGCTCGATCTCAAAGCAGCGATGAATAAACGGCATGTACTGCAGCCATTCCTGACTGAGCTGCTGCAGATCGGGAGATTTGTCGTATAAGAAATTATAGCGGTTGAGGTAACGAACAGTCTCCGGGCTGGGACAGATGTCGCATTTACCGAGATATTTGCGCGCGCGCTCAAATCCATCGCAGTATTCCTCTGCGCGCTTGAGCAGCAGCTGCTGGTGGCGGATGGACTCGCGCAGCTCATCGAGCTTGTCAGTCATGGTGGCCTCCAGCTCGTCAAACGCGCTGTCAGAGACAATGTGTGAGATCTGCTCAATACCGAAACCGAATTGCTTGAACCAGAGACAGTCGACCAGAAAGTTGATATCCCACGCCTCGTAGTAGCGGTAGTCGTTGTTGCGGTCCTTGATCGGCTTGACAACACCCTTTTTTTCGTAGTACCGCAAAAGGTCTGGGGAAATGCCGAGAATTTTGGCGACGTCGCCAATTTTATATCGTTTCATTCCGGATCCCTCCATTCCTTCAAATCTATTTCCATTATAGGGAACTTTCTGCGTTGTTGCAAGAAAAAAGTTTTACGAAAAATCCTTGACTTTGGTATAGTACTAAGGTGTAAAATACACCTGTAAAACTATATAAAACAGGAGGACAACAACATGGCATACATGCCCCTGAAGAATGCTCCCCAGCTGATCGATGACAGCAAGATGGCGAAGATCTACGATCTGTCCCAGCCGTGGGGCGTTGACACCCCGCTGTGGCCGTTCCCGGGCGCCCGTCAGGATCTGATTTTCCCGCGTGGCCAGTACCTCGGCCGCTTCCACAAGCGCACGATGACTTACACCGGCACCCTGCATGCTGGTACCCACATGGACGCTCCGAACCATGTCCTGCATGAGGAAGAGGTCGATCGCGCCCGCAATGGTTACTCCCTCGACGAGATCCCGCTGTGCCGCTGCGTCGGTACCGGCATCATCGTTGATATGCGTTACCTGAAGGACGAGTTCGAGGAGAAGTGGAACGCCGCTGACGGCGATCCGTCCAAGTTCCCGGCCGACATCTGGCACGAGATTCAGCCCGAAGAGTTCGAAGCTGCCTGCGCGAAGGACGGCCTCGAGCTGCGTGAGGGTGACTGGGTTGTTATCAACACCGGCTTCCATCACTACTGGAGAGTCAACAACGACA
>CAZUKJ010000167.1:0-3797 GCA_964620855.1 uncultured Oscillospiraceae bacterium | reverse complement strand
GAGGGTATTCGGAAGGCCCCGCTCGAGATCCTCGAGGGTCTTGCCCCGGGCGGTACGGCCGTGTTCAACGGCGACGAGCCGCTGCTGTGGAATCTGCGCGAGCGCAACGTCAGCAAAACGCTGTATTTCGGCGTGGAAAACGAGCTGGTCGACGTGCGCGCAACGGACCTTCGCAGCGACGACGAGGGCGTGAGCTTCCTCGTGACCGGCTTCGGCAGGAGCTTCCGCGTGCAGCTGCCGATCGACGGCCGCCACAATGTCTACAATGCGCTGGCCGCGATTGCCGCCGCGATGGAGGCGGGCGTTGAGCCGGAGCAGATTCAGGCGGCGCTGCCGCTGTTTGCCAACACCGGCATGCGCCAGAACACCTATCGCAAGTACGGCTACACGATCATCGACGACAGCTACAACGCCGGTCCGGAATCGGTCGAGGCGGCGCTGCGCGTGATGCACGACCGCCGCTGCGACGGCAGAAAGATCGCCGTGCTCGGAGACATGCTCGAGCTGGGCAACCGTGCCAGTGCCGAGCACTATCGCATCGGCCGCATTGCTGCCACCGTGACCGACGTGCTTCTGGCCTACGGCCCGTGGTCGGGCAGCATGATCGACGGCGCGCAGACCGGCGGCATGTCGGTGAATAAGGCGCTGCGCTTTGACTCGCACGAGGAGCTGGTCAACACGCTGCTCTATCAGGCCAAGCCGGGCGATATGATCCTGTTCAAGGGCAGCCGCGGCATGAAGATGGAGCAGGCGCTCAAGCTGTTTCTGGAGAAGCTGGAAGCGTCCGGCCGTGCGGAGACAGAGGAGGAATAACGCATGGGTATGAAACTGATAATTGCCTGTCTCGGCGCGTTTGTGCTGGGCCTTCTGCTCGGCAAGATTGTGATTCCGGCGCTCCATGCGCTCAAGGCGGGTCAGTCGATCCGTGAAATCGGCCCGAAGTGGCACGCCGGCAAGGCCGGTACGCCGACGATGGGCGGTGTGATCTTCATTCTTGCCGCGCTTGTGTGCATCCCGGTCGGCTGGAAGGAGCTCGCCTCCGGCGACCTGTCGATGATCTATGTTTTCGGCTTTTCGCTTGTGTTCGGCCTGATCGGCTTTCTCGACGACTTTTTTAAGGTGAAATTCAAGCGCAATCTCGGCCTGACGGCGCTGCAGAAATTCCTGCTGCAGCTGGCCGCTGCGATCATTTACCTGTTCCTGCTGCGCTCGAACGGATCGCTGACCAATGAACTGTATCTTCCGTTTTTCAACGTGTCGTGGACGATCCCGTGGGTGGTCTACTTCATCTTCGCCGCCTTTGTCATGGTTGGCTGTGTCAATGCGGTCAATCTGACCGACGGCATCGACGGCCTCGCCACCGGCGTGACGATGCCGGTCATGCTGTTTTTCGCGCTGGCGGCAGCCAGCTGGTCGCAGACCGGAACGGCACTCTATGCCATTGCGCTCTTCGGTGCGCTATCGGCGTTTCTGTGCTATAATTTCCACCCGGCCAAGGTCTTTATGGGCGACACAGGCTCGCTGTTTCTCGGCGCGGCCGTCTGCGGCCTGGCCTTTGCGCTCGATATGCCGCTGATTCTGATTCTGGTCGGCCTGATCTATATCATCGAGACCGTGTCGGTCATTCTGCAGGTCGGCTACTTCAAGCTGACGCATGGAAAGCGCATTTTCCGCATGACCCCGATCCACCACCACTTCGAGATGGGCGGCTGGAGCGAAGTCAAAATTTTTACCGTATTTACGCTCGTCACCGTCATCTGCTGCGCGCTTGCGTGGCTCGGCGTGATGAACCGCTTCTGATCATTGGAAAGGAGGATCCGCATGGATACAGGGGAACGGCTGCAGCCCAAGCAGAGAGTCATCGTGGATGAACGCGGCATGATGGATCTTCCGTTCCTGCTTCTGACGCTGCTGCTGGTCATCATCGGCCTTGTGATGATGTACTCGGCCAGCTATGCGCGCGCCTATGCCAAGACCGGCAACGCCGCGTACTACTTCACCCGTCAGGCGATCTTCGCCGTCATCGGCATTGTTGCGATGGTGTTCCTCAGCCGCCTGAACTATCAGATCTGGCGCGCACTGTCGATGCCGATGCTGGGCATCTCGATCCTGCTGCTGATCGCGGTTGCGCTCTTCGGCAACGAGGAAAACGGCGCCAGACGCTGGTTTACCATCTTCGGCATCAACTTCCAGCCCTCGGAGGTCGCAAAGCTTGCCGTCATCTTGTCGTATGCGGCGCTGATCTCAAGTTTCCGCGAAAAGATGGAGACGTTCCGGTACGGCGTTGTGCCGTTTGCGGGCATTCTCGTCGCAATCGTTGCGCTGCTTGTTTTGGAGCCGCATCTGTCCGCCATCGTCATCATCGGCAGCGTCGGCGCGATTATGATGTTCCTCGGCGGAACACGCCTGCGCTGGTTTGCGCTGGCCATCGGCGCGGCAGGACTGTTTGCCTATGTATACCTGAGCGTCATGGGCTACGCAGGCGACCGCATCACGGCATGGCAGGACCCGTTTGCCGATGCAACAGACACCGGCTATCAGGTTGTCCAGTCGCTGTATGCCATCGGCTCGGGCGGTCTGCTCGGCCTCGGCCTCGGACGGAGCCGGCAGAAGTATCTGTACCTGCCCGAGGAGCACAACGACTACATTTTTGCCATCGTCTGCGAGGAACTCGGCTTCGTCGGCGCGTCGCTGATCGTGCTGCTGTTCGTGCTGCTCATCATCCGCGGCTACTGGATCGCGCTTCACGCGCACGACCGCTTCGGCACACTGGTCGCTGCGGGCATCACAACGCTTCTGGCGCTGCAGGTGTTTTTCAACATCGGCGTCGTTACAAACTTCCTTCCGGCCACCGGCATCTCGCTGCCGTTTTTCTCCTACGGCGGCACGGCGCTTCTGATGCAGCTGGCGGAAATGGGCATTATTTTGAACATTTCGCGGTACAACCGCAATTCGATCGTATAAAGGAGGCGCGGCCTGCATGAACGTGATCTTTACCTGCGGCGGCACCGGCGGACATATCAACCCGGCGATTGCCGTGGCGGATCTGCTGCGTGCACGCCGCCCGGAGAGCAACATTCTTTTTGTCGGCGCGGAAGACGGCATGGAAATCGACCTCGTACCGCGCGCGGGCTACACGCTCGAAACGCTGAAAATCTCCAATTTTCAGCGCAAGCTGACGCCGAAGGCGCTCTGGCACAATGCGGTCACGGCCGTCAACATTGCCGGTGCGCTGCACAAGGCGGGCAGGATCATCGACGAATTCCAGCCGGATGTAATCGTCGGAACCGGCGGCTACGCCAGCTTCCCGGCGCTCAAAGCCGGCATCCGCAAGAAGATCCCCACGGCGGTACACGAGTCCAACGCCGTGCCGGGTCTCGCCACGAGGATGGTGGCCGACGGCGTCGACCGCATCATGGTCTGCTTTGAAGAGTGCCGCGCGCACTACACCAACGCCGAGCGCGTGGTCGTGACCGGAACGCCGGTGCGCGAGGAATTCGTTTTTCAGAAGAAAAAAGCCGCGCGCGCGGCGCTCGGACTCGACGAACGCCCCCTGATCGTCTCGTACTGGGGCAGTCTCGGCGCGCGTGAGATGAATAAAAAAATCGGCCGATTCTTTCAGCTCGAAGCACTCGACGACGCCTTTTCGCACATTCACGCCACCGGCTCTTACGGCTGGCGCTGGATGCCGGAGTACGTCAGCGGGCTGGGCGTCGACCTCAGCGCGCATCCGAACCTCGATATGCGCGAGTACATTTACGATATGCCGCTCGTGATGGCGGCGGCGGATCTGGTGA
>CAZUKJ010000166.1:0-3827 GCA_964620855.1 uncultured Oscillospiraceae bacterium | reverse complement strand
ACACGCTGCCTGCGTTCGGGCAAGGTTTCCCGTGCGGTCTGATTGTGCATAAGAAGCCGGCAAGCAGTCGCTTGCCGGCTTCTCTTTATTTTCACCTAAAATTTTCATTCCGGGAGGTTTGCCATGCGAATCAAACAAGGTTTTTCGCTCTGCATGGCCCTGCTTCTGGCGCTTCTGCTCTGCGCACCGGCGCTGGCTGCAGATGATGGCGATACGCTGACCCTCGAGCAGCGGCTCAACACCTTTATGGAAGAATACGGTTTGACGGAGGAGAATTTCTCCGTCTGCTACTATGATACCGTCACAGGAGAAGAATTTCGTTTCAACGACACAACATTCATGTTCGCCGCCAGCACCTATAAGCTGCCGCTGAATATGTACTACTATGAGATGGAACAAAACGGGCAGATTGAATCCGACGCTCTCATCGGTGAGACAACGCTGGCCGACGCGCACTACCAGAGCATGGTGTTCTCCGACAATGACATCTCCGTCCAGCTGCTGTATGGTCTGGGTTCGTTCCGCAGCTACAAAGACGCCATGCGTACATATTTCTCGATGTCGGACGATCAGATCGACAGCTCCTATTACAGCGGAAACTATTACTGCACCGCCATGATGCTTGACGCGCTGAAGTATCTCTATGAACATCAGGAGCAGTTTGAAGAGCTGATCGGCTACATGAAGCAGGCGCAGCCCAACGCCTACTTCCGCGCCAGCCGAACCGACTACGAAATCGCACACAAATACGGCTATTTTCTTCTGGAAGTACCCGCAGACGAATCCGCGAGCGCCGACGCGTCGGCAGCAGCCGAATCGCAGCCCGAAGCCGGAACATCGGTCGGGGCAGCATCGGAAATCGACGCCGTCGACGATAGCGAACTCGATGACGCACCCGGCATTGAACCCGATCCCGATCCAGAAGCCGAAGCCGCAGCAGCGTCCGAAGGTGAAGTTGAATCGGCAGAAGCCGAACCCGATGCAGTAAACGAAGCGCTGGTCCTCAACGATGTCGGCATTATCTATACGCCGCAGCCGTTCCTGCTGGCCGTCTACTCCACCGGCGCAGCCGATGCCGAGTTTATGATCAGCCGCGTTTGCGAGTTGTTCATCGACTACAACCTCGAGCAGTATCAGCTGCTTCCCGAGCAAACCCAGCAGGAAGAAGCCGATGCAGCCGAGCAGTCCGGCGAAGAAGTGGAAGTTTCCGACGACGAGTCCGCCCTGCCATCTGCCGATGATCCGGAGACCGACTTGGAGATGCAGCCCGACGAAGAAATCCCCTCTGCAGAGCCGGATGAGGCCGACGCTGCAGACGAGTCCCCTGCCGAGCAAGACACCGACTTTCCGCTTATCTGGGCCATTGCAGGGCTGTGCGTGGTCTGCGGCATCTGTATCTGTATCCTGATCCTTGCCAAGCAGCGCGGTGTAAAAGCCGGAAAATAAAAAGCAAAAAGAGAGATACCTGCCGGTATCTCTCTTTTTTATGTACTCTGGTGTGTCCAGCTGGCATCTTCGAGCTCATTCTTCCGGCTCCGCTGCATCAACGCGGCCGGAACAGTGCGAACATCCAACCCTTCATAGAGCACAGAGTAGACCTGTTCGGTAATCGGCATTTCCACACCCGCTTTCAGCGCAAGCTCATGAACCGCCGCCGCCGCGTAGTAGCCCTCCACCACAGCGCCGACTTCCTCCATCGCCGCCTGCACCGACATTCCCTGACCAATCAGGATGCCTGCCCGGCGGTTTCTCGAGTGCATCGAAGTGCATGTGACGATCAGATCGCCGACGCCGGTCAGTCCTGCGACGGTCTCACGCCGACCACCGAGCGCCATACACAAGCGGGCCTGTTCCGTCAAGCCGCGCGTCATCAAAAGCGCCTTGGTATTGTCCCCGAGGCCGAGGCCGTCCGACGCACCGGCGCACAGCGCCATGACATTCTTCAGCGCACCGCACAGCTCCACACCAATTGTGTCGTCACTGGCATAGACACGGAAGCAGTCGCTCATAAACACATCCTGCACCAGCATTGCCGTTGCACTGTCTGCACAGGCGGCCACACAGCCGGTCGGGATCCCGCGCACAACTTCCTCTGCATGGGACGGACCGGACAGCACCGCTGCCGTTTTCCCGGTCTCCTGCTCGATCACCTGCGACAGCCGCAGCGACGTTCCGGCCTCAATGCCCTTCGCTACGCACACCGGCACAGCGTCCGGTTCCAGATAGGCCGCGCAGGCACGCGCCGTTTCACGAATCGCAAACGACGGCGTCGCAAACACGACAAGCTTTTTGCCGCGCACGCAGGAAATATCTGCGCTGCAGTGCATACCTTCCGGAAGCAGGATATCCTTCAATCTCGGATTGCATCGTGTGCTTTGCATCATTTCGGCCTGACGGGCCGTATGCGCCCACAATGTTACTTTATGACCGTTATTGTGCAGCAAAACCGCCAGAGCCGTGCCCCAGCTGCCGCTGCCAAGAACTGTGATTTCCATGTATTTCCTCCATGTAGACTGCGCCCTGCTTATCGCAGGGCGCAGCTTCCGGTCTTATTTTTTGTGGAATGTGAACTTCGATTCGGTATGGGTCAGAAGGCGTTTGACATTGGCTCTGTGCGCCCAGATCACCAGTGCCGCAAGCAGCGCACCCTCTGCAATCGCAAACCAGTGCCCAGAGTAGAAAATGAGCAGCGTAAACGGCACAGTTGCCGAGCATAGAACCGATCCGAGCGAGACATAGCGCGTCAGGATCGCCATCAGCAAAAACACGCCCCAGGCGACCGCAGCAACCCGCCAGTCGAGCATCCACAGCAGTGTGCCGCTCGAGAGGATTCCCTTGCCGCCTTTAAACTTATAAAGTGCGGGGAACATATGACCCAGCACGCAGAACAATCCACCCCAAAGCTTGGCCTCGACCGTCCAGCCCATAAACAGGCAGGCAACCACAACCGCGATGACCATCTTCACAACGTCCATGGCAATGACCAGCGCGGCAAACTTGCCGCCATAGTTGCGGTAGAAATTCGTCAAGCCCGCATTGCCGCTGCCGTGCGTCCGTACGTCATCGTGCAGAAACAGCTTGGAAATCAGGATCGCACCGTTGATATTGCCGCAGAAGTATGCCACGACGGCGGGAATCAGCATACAGGTAACAAAATACAGTACCCAATCAGAAACGCTTACCGGCATCTTCAGTCCTCCTTGTCGCCTCTCTGGCGAATGGTCATGCGAATCGGCGTTCCCTGCATACCGAACGTCGCACGAATCTGGTTTTCCAGATAACGCTGGTAGGAGAAATGGAACAGTCTTGCGTCATTACAGAATGCCACAAAATGCGGCGGTTTGACCGAAGCCTGCGTCATATAGTAGATCTTCAGGCGGCGACCCTTGTCCGTGGGCGGCTGCACACGCGCCGTTGCGTCGGCCAGAACACTGTTGAGCATACCGGTCGAAATTCGCATGGCGGCCTGATCGTTGACATAGTTGATCAGTTCAAAGAGCTTG
The DNA here is from genome assembly GCA_964620855.1 of uncultured Oscillospiraceae bacterium. Lineage (GTDB taxonomy): Bacteria > Bacillota > Clostridia > Oscillospirales > Oscillospiraceae > CAKTOF01. The sequence continues at coordinate 324 of CAZUKJ010000166.1, read as the reverse complement.
TCCACGCGCTGTCCGGTCATCGCAGAGATGAACAGCACCGGTGCATACTGCATATAGCTCAGATCGCGGCGGACTTCCTCCGTCTTCTTGTCCATTGTGTTCGTGTCTTTTTCGACCGCGTCCCACTTGTTGACGACAATGATGCACGCCTTTCCGGCTTCGTGCGCCAGGCCGGCGATCTTGGTATCCTGCTCGGTGACACCCTCGTTGGCATCAATCATGATCAGGCAGACGTCCGCACGCTCAATGGCCGCGATGGAGCGCATATTGCTGTACTTTTCAATCGCATCATCCACGCGACTGCGGCGGCGTAACCCCGCCGTG
>CAZUKJ010000165.1:0-3899 GCA_964620855.1 uncultured Oscillospiraceae bacterium | reverse complement strand
CGCCTCTTCGCGGACGACCTGCAGTGCATACCGTTCCAGATTCGATTCTTCCGCCGCCTCATCGGCAGTCTGCATCATGCCCTGCTGCGAATTCTTCTGCTGCACAAAGTTTTTTTCAGGCAGCGCCAGTTCCTGAAGGATACGCTGTGTCGTTGCCGCAGACGGTATCTGCGCCGCACTCATCCCCTGCTGCGCGTTCTGCTGCAGATACCGTTGTGCCTTCTCGGGCAATTCCTCCACCCGCAGATTCGCAAATACTTCCTGCTGTGTCTCCTCCGCCGCTATCAGCTCAGAGATGCTGAACGGCCCACTTTCACCAGACTTTTTTCTCCTCGCGGCGTTATACGCCTGTGCAAACGCCGTTTGAACGTTCCCATCATCTCCTGCCGTATATGTAGTTTCGCCAGATTTGGCCCACTTGACATTTGCCCAGAAATCCTGTATATTTTTCTCGAAGTCAACCTCTCGTATGGCTCTCTGCGGATCGGCCGCAGACACCCCAGCGAGCAGGGTTTGACTTCTTTTTTTGTCCAGATGCAGCAAACGGCCGTCTACTGCAGCCTGTATAATATCGTTGGCGAGTGATCGTCTGTCGTATCCTGTCACGACTTTATTTGCCTTAATACGCTTACCCTCAGAATAACCGTCAGCATTGAGTGCCTCTACCACAACAATATTACCGTCGGCTCCCACCTCATCTGTGGCAAGGACAATATTCCCGATACGCTTTCCAGTCTCATCTGCTGTATCAGCAAACGCAGCCACAGGGTCTTCAGATGCTTCTAGCGCTTTCAAAAGTCCGTCTAAGCCTAAGCCGTGATAATGTATCTCTTCCTTATATCTTCCATCTGCTTTTGCCTGCTCAGCTGTTACCATGGCAGAATATGCTTTGGAAGCAGGCATTGTCACGCGCAGCGCCTGAGCTTGAATCACATCGGTCAGGAAGTTGGAAGTTTCTCCGATATAGACCTCATTGTTTCTTGCCTGGAACGTTCCGTCTAACACTTTCTGCAGATCATCATTCAGCGTTTCGCTAATAGAAAACTGCGGCTTGACAGGCCGGTCTTTTTGCTCTATTCTTTCATTAGACGCAGAGTTGATGGTCGGTGCGCTCCCTGCCAACGAATGGCTATCGTTGGTGACAGCCCCGACGGTATTCACCTCTGCGTTAGCCATTTCTTGCAACGAAAAGCTTTCTCCCCCCGGAGTCAGAATGCGATGTACTTTGTATCGATTGCCCTTTGTCCTCTTTACAACTACAGCCATATTCCCGCGCTTTCCGTTGATTTCCACAGGCGCCGCAAATGTCACTGTGTCGTAGTTGCGACCCTTGTGCATATCATGCCCGTCGATTTCGATGCCGCGTTTTAGAACATTCTGTAAAACCAAAAATCCAGTCCTGCGTGCGTCTTCCGCCGCAGGGCTTTTTTCTTTGTAGTTCAGACTGTTGTTTATCTCTCTTTCCCCGAATTGAATTTCGCCAAAGCCTTGCCGATCCACCTTGTAACCAGTCTTTTTCATTTCTTTCACCAGTTTTTCTCTGACTTTTCTGGTATCAAGGCCTACATACTCTTGTGTGTTTACGCTGCCGACAACATTCATGGCATTGAGTCTGTCCTGATTGGCGCGCAACTGTTCTCGGATTCCCAGCTGATCATCCGTACTCACAAAGCTGTACTCTCTCCCCAGCAAGCCGTCCTCCGTCAGGCTCTCATCGTGCAGCATCAGCTCCTGCGCCGCAGCCAGTTCTTCCTCCGTGATCCGGCCGTTGAGATAATTCTCCTGCGCCGCGGCGTAGCTCTGCGCGATGGCCTGCCGGTTTTGGATCTGTCGGGCCTGCTGCAGTGCCTTGCGGTACAGTTCCGCCGCCCGCCACACGAATTCGCGCTCCTGCGACTTCCGGCTGCCGAGCTTGGCCAGCAGCGTGTCGAGCCATTGCAGGATGCGCCGTGCGGTCTTCGGCTCTTCCCGCACCAATTCGGTGATGCTTTTTTCATCGGTCAGCAGATTCTTCTCAATATACTCCGCCACGATCTCCTTGTCCGCGCCATCCTCGTTGAGGGTAACACCATTGCGGGCATAGAGATCGATTTTGTTTTTGCGCAAGTGCTCTACGCTGCTGCCGGTCTCGCGGATGCGGCCAAATACGATCTGCTGCAGGCCGCGATAGGCATCCGCCAGCTCTACGCTGTGCGTCAGCTCGTGCGCGATAATCTGCGCGATCGGGCTATCACTGTTCAGGTTGATATAGAGCGTATTGCTGCCTTTGTCGTAAAATCCGTTCTCGATCCCGGCATCTGTTCCGGTCTTGTGGTAAAAGCCAATGCGTCGGCCTATCGTCTTGCCAATTCTCTGTGCCTGCTCGACACGCTCGGCCTCGGCGCCGACATACAGCATGTCCTCCGGATCGGGCAAAAAACTCACCGAAGCGGTCTGGTCTGCCGTCCCCGTCCGGCGCGCCGGCACATTACCCTCCAGTTCCAGTTCCATCCCAACCTCGTCTACAAGTTTCTGCTCCCGCAGCGTATTGTCCTCTGCCTGCCGCGTGTTGTTCTGTAAACCCGTCCGAACGATGTTTTCTCCTTCCAAAGCGCCGGTTGAAAGCGTCGTAACGAGCGCTGTGTACGCCATATCTTCAATGGTCGGCGCATCGTATTTCTCTCCCGTTATGATTGTCGCGAACAACGGCTCCAAGAACAGCTGAAGCTCTTCCTCCGTGATTTCGCTGCCGATTTTCACTGCACCGGTCAGCGCGATCCTTGCCAACGCCTTATCGAGGCCGGAAATCTTGGCGAGCAGTTTCGTTTCATCCACACCGCCAAGCGCGCCGATACCGCCAAGCAGTTTCTGCAGCACAGCCTCACTGGCGCCAACAAGCGTCGAGTACGTTCTCGCCTGTGCCTCGGTGTATCCATCCGCCAGTGCCTGACCATAAGCATTGCCGGCAGCACCCAACCCCATTGCTGCAGTGCCGACACTCTCTGCGACTTTTCCTGCAGCGCCAAGGCTGCCGGTCATCGTCGCCACAGCGATAGACGGCAGCATATTGCCGACATTTACGGTCGCCTCGAAGGCTGCTTTCCCAAGCCCGGATAGATTCTCGGCGATATACGAAGAACCGTACTTCACAGGTGTTGCGGCCAGCTGATCGCGAGAAAAGAACTGCCTTACGCCGCTTGCGTACTGATCCACACCGGCGCCGAGGCCGTACAGGCCCATCATTGCGGCACGACCAAAACCGTTGTCGATACCGCTGATGTTTGTCGCCTGCATCTCGCCGAAGCGAGCATTCAGCGACTCGTCGAGATAATCAAGATATTCCTGCGCGTTATCCTCGCCCTCTTTGGCGAGGATATAATTGTAGGTGTTTACCTCGTAATCGGTCATAAAGCGGTATTTGCTTTTGCCGGTCATCGGGGAGCCGTTTGCTTCACCCATCGCAATCAGTTCCCAGTTGTCCCGGGAATATGTCACGATGTTCCCCGGCTCCGCTTTGCCCTGCTCCACCTCTTCGAGCGACGGATTATCTATCATATTTCCGGCGGCGGAATACACTTTGAAATCCGGCAGATTTTGATACAGTGCCTCATTCTCCCGCATCCGGGCTGTCTCAGCCTGAGACGCTGCCGCTGCGGCAGACTCTTCTAATGCGCTGGCCTGCTTTTGCTTTTCAGCAAGCTCATTGCCCGGTGCAAACAGCCAGTAATCAAAGGTAATGCTGTCGCGGAGGGCCTGCGCCTTTGCCGCATCGGCCTGCGCCTGCTCCTGCAGTATATCTGACTGTCTGTTCTTGTCGAAACGCATCAGCGCCAGTCGCTGATCCGCACTCGATGTCGTGCGAAGAGCCGTCTCCGTGCTTCGCATCGTCGGTGACGCTGACCGCTTTTCGGCCAAAGCCC
>CAZUKJ010000164.1:0-3981 GCA_964620855.1 uncultured Oscillospiraceae bacterium | reverse complement strand
TAACCGACCGCACCGGCTGGCGGGCAGAATTCGGTTCTGCCCGCTGCCGCACGGGCTTTGAAAACTTGAAACAGGTGATTTTATGACTCTTTTGCTTGGCTCGCTTCAGCTCGGCCTGCTCTACGGCATCCTCGCGCTGGGCATCTATATCAGCTTCCGCATCCTCTCTACGCCTGACCTGACCACTGAGGGCAGCTTTGCGTTCGGTTTGGCCGTCTCCGCCGCCGTGACCGCGGCCGGTCATCCGCTTCTTGCGCTGCCTGCCGCCGTGCTGGCCGGTATTGCCGCCGGCGCCGTCACGGGACTTTTGCAGACGAAGCTGCTCATCCATCCGATCCTCGCCGGCATTATCACGATGAGCGGCCTGTATTCGATCAATCTGCTCGTGCTCGGCGGCGCGTCGAACCTGTCACTCGTGCGCGCGGATACGATCTTCAAGATCATCCCGTTTCTGGAGAAAGACGCGGCGCAGACGGTGCTCTCCGCACTTTCTGCCATCGTCTGTCTGGTCTTGCTGGTGCTGTTTTTCAAGACTCATCTCGGCATGTGCATCCGCGCCGTCGGTGACAACGAAGAAATGGTGCGCGCTTCGTCGATCAACACCGACGGCTGCAAGATCCTCGCGTTTTGCGTCTCCAACGGTCTGATCGCCCTTTCCGGCGGCCTGATCGCGCAGTATCAGGGCTATGCCGATATCTCGTCGTCGACCGGCATTCTGGTCGTCGGCCTCGCCTCGGTCATCATCGGCGAAGCGATCTTCGGCAAGCGCGGCGTGTCGGTCGGCTTCGTCTCAGCCGTCTGCGGCTCGATCGTCTACCGCTTCATCATTGCACTGGCCACGCGCTACAGCCCGCTTCCGGCCTATATGCTCAAGCTGGTCGCGGCCTTTATCGTCGCGCTGGCGCTGGCACTTCCGGCATTCCGCTACTATTCCACACGCGCAAAACAGAAACGGGGAGGGAACCGCGATGCTTGATATTCAAAACGCCGTCAAAGTCTTTGAGTCCGGCACACCCATCGAGCACACCGCCCTCGACTCGCTCAGTCTGCATCTGGCCCCGGGCGAATTCGTCACCGTCATCGGCTCGAACGGCGCGGGTAAATCCACGCTCTTTAACGCCATCTGCGGCACATTCTGGCTGGATTCCGGTACGATTTCACTCGGTGGAAAGGACATCACCTTCCTGCCTGAGCACAAGCGCGCGCGTACCATCGGCCGCGTGTTTCAGGACCCGATGAAAGGCACCGCCCCGGGTATGACCATCGAGGAAAACCTCTCTCTGGCCCATTCGCGCACGACCGTCGGCCCGCTGTCTTTTGCGCCGAGCAAAAAGGAGATTGCCCTGTTCCGCGACCGCCTTGCGGAGTTCGGCATGGGTCTGGAAGACCGCATGAAAACGAAGGTCGGCCTGCTCTCCGGCGGCCAGCGTCAGGCCGTCACGCTGCTCATGTGTACCATCGTCCCGCCGCAGCTTCTGCTGCTCGACGAGCACACCGCCGCACTCGATCCGGCGACAGCGGAAAAGGTTATGGAAATCACCCAGAAGGTCGTTACGGAATACCATCTGACAACCATGATGATCACGCACAACATGAACGCAGCGCTCACCACCGGCGACCGCACCATCATGATGGACGACGGCAGAATCCTGTTTGATCTGTCCGGCGAGACGCGCGCAAACACCACGCTCGACGAGCTGCTGGGCATGTACTCCGCAACGAAAAACACCGTTTTCGACAACGACCGGATGCTGCTCGAAAAGTAACGGTTGTTTCTATCTGAAACGATGCTGCGCGGCGCAAAGGATGCTTATTTTGCCCAAACCCCTTGACAAGCGCGCAAATTCGAGGCATGATGCTAGTAGCGAATAATAACCGAAAGGATGACTTTTTATATGAAACGCAAACACACGATCCCGATGATCACCCCGGAAACCGGCACTCCCGAGCAGCTCCGCGCCATGGAGGCCCATGTCGCCCGCGGCCTGAAGATGACCAACATGAAGCGCACCATGGTCAACAATGTCAACCTGTTTGAGGTTGTCAGCGACCTGTACTGCGTCGTCAACGACGAGCTCAACGGCCGTATCCCGCGCCGCGCGCTGGTCTTCTTCCTGTATGCCATCTCCAACGGCAACGGCTGCATGGTCTGCGGCACCTGGTTCAAGAGAATGCTCATCGACATGGGCATCGAGGATCCGGACAACTTCCAGTTCACCGAGGAAGAGGAAGACCTGGTCAACTTCGCCGAGGCTCTGACCAGCGATCCGAACCACATCCCGGACGACGTCTACGAGGCTCTTCAGGCTCGCTACGACGACGAGACCATGACCATTCTGGTTGCCAACGCTGTTTACACCTACGCCAGCAACATGTTCAACAACATCGTCGGTGTTCCGCTCGACGACAACCTCAAGGATCTCTACGACGGCCGTTTCGACGAGGAATAAGCAGTCATATCCTATTTAAACGCACCAAGTCCCGGGCTTACTGCCCGGGACTTTTTTTATCCGCACGAAAAGAGTGATAAAATGACGCCAAAAAACGACCTCCGCCTACGACTGTGCGCGGAGGCCTTTCCTATATACAATCTGGATACGGTTCCATAGAAAACGCGGTTTTCAAATCGACTGTCTCAGAAAACCTGCCATTCAGGTCGGAGCGCATACTTATCACTTTCAGAAGCAGCTTTTCCTATCTTCTCTCGAACGATAATCGGTCGAGAGCTATGACAGCCGCTATGATCGAAGTGTAGAACGCGGAGATATCAGACAGATCACCAACTGTATGCGAAATATGCTCCGGGGAGTACACCGGATTCAGATGCATTGTCGGCCCTGTTCATTATAACGGGGCCGATTCTATTTATACTGGGTGGTTTATCGGACACCTAACATTGTAGAATGGGTACAGCGAAAGAAATCTAATGCGTCAATAAGGAGTGTGGCATCTATGAAGTTTAAGATTGGTTTCTCTGCTGAAACATATCCGCGCAAAAATACGAAAACACCCGATATTATCTCATCTGAGTCTCATGCGCCTGTCAAGTCCGTCGTTCAGATCCATTTCCCGTCAAGGAATATGCCTTTGTCTTACTTCAATGATCGCTTCGATCTCCATCGCGGTGATTTGGTCTTCGTGGACGGTAAGCTGGCGGGTCTGCGCGGTCGGGTTGTCGATGTCGCCTATAATTTCAAAATCAAGGCGTCGGATTACAAGAGAGTCATCGCAGTTGCCGATACCAATGTTGTTGGCGAGCTTCATCTGGCCGGCTCTCACTTTGTTTCATTTGATCCCGCAGCAATGCCTTATGACAGGGTAATTGGCTGGTTTAAGCCACCGGCGAACGACGACGATGAGTTCATCTCCGGGAAGGATGACTCCTCCTTCCGTCTCGACAACTTGGGGGGAATGGGAGCCGGCAATGCCGTCTGCGAGCGAGGCCATGACTATTATACGGCCAACAAGGTGGTTTATATTTGCCTGGATGGACAATATGGCCATGCCATTGTTGAAGGTACTGAGCCTTATGAACTGGAATTTGAGTATAAGAACAGCGAGATCTCTCATCTGACCTGCAGCTGTTTCTGCAGCTATCCCTGCAAACACGAGGTCGCTGCTATGCTGCAGCTGAGAGAAACCCTGGACCTGATTGTAAGGCATTACGCCGCGCAGTACGAACGCAGCAACTATTTTTCCGCCATTAGCAAAGGAGCGTTTATGACCTTTGTAATGGACGGCAAAGAAACCGGCAGTTTTACCATGCATTGAGAGGTGTGCCATGGCAAGAGTCTGCAGTAAACATTATGAGCATATCGATTACTCTGGGCTGCTTCCTTGAAGAATTTTGGTATGGCAATATCGAACCAACGGAATATGATACTTCATCCTGTAAGGAGTACAAGAAGCTACTGGAGCTGATCTGTAGGAACGAAGAAAAACTCCGAGCCACTATGACGGATGAACAGAAAGAGCTGTTTG
>CAZUKJ010000163.1:0-4025 GCA_964620855.1 uncultured Oscillospiraceae bacterium | reverse complement strand
CGAAAAAGCTCTGCCGGGTGACCTCGATCAGACGGGAAGCCGTCTGCGAGATCTCTCCACAGGCAAAGGTTGCGGCACAATCGCCATGAAAGCCCTTGTAATACGCGCCGACGTCCACCGAGACGATGTCGCCGTCTTTCAGAACCCGGTTTCCCGGGATGCCGTGAATGACGACCTCATTGACGGAGATGCAGGCACTGGCCGGAAAGCCATTGTAGTGCAGGAACGAAGGCTTTGCGCCGTGAGAAACGATAAAATCGTGAACCGCTTTGTCGATCTGCGCCGTTGTAATGCCGGGTTTTACCATCTCCCCTGCCAAAGCACGGGCTGCCGCGGTAATCTTACAGGCTTCGCGCATACACTCGATCTCACGGTCGATTTTAACATGAATCATAGGTCAAACACCCAAGGCCGCCAGAATATCGGCGGTAGCCTTTTCGATCGGCTGATCGCCCTTGACGAGCTGGAGCTTGCCGAGCTTCTCATAGAAGCCCTTGAGCGGCTCCGTCTCCTCATGGAACGTTTTCAGGCGGGCTTTGACGGTTTCGGGCGCGTCGTCCTTGCGGATCGACAGCGCACCGCCGCAGTTGTCGCACACGCCTTCCGTCTTCGGCGGGTTCGCGGTCACATGGAAGCTCGCACCGCAGGCGGCGCAGGTGCGCCGGCCTGTCATGCGGTTTTCAATGACCTCGTCGTCGATCTCGATGGAGACGACGCCGTCGAACTCGATGCCCGCGTCCACAAGCGCCTGGGCCTGCGGGATGGTGCGGGGCATGCCGTCGAGGATATAGCCGTTGGTGCAGTCCTCTTTGGCCACACGCTCTTTGACGATGCCGACGATGACGTCGTCCGGGACCAGCGCGCCGCGGTCCATATAGGACTTGGCCTGCAGGCCGACCGGCGTCTCGTTCTTCACCGCCTCGCGGAGAATGTTGCCGGTGGAGATGGTGGGAATGCCCAGCTTGGCGCTGATGATATCAGCCTGGGTACCCTTTCCGGCGCCGGGGGCGCCCAAAAGAATCAGTTTCATTCCATCCGCCTCCAATTACTCGAGGAAGCCCTTGTAATGACGCATCAGCATCTGAGCCTCGAGAGCCTTGACCGTCTCAAGCGCAACGCCGACCACGATGATGATCGAGGTGCCGCCGATGGCAAGGTTGCTGATCTGGATGACATTGCCGATGATGATCGGCAGGATCGCCACAACAGCGAGGTAGAGCGCGCCAAACATGGTGATCTTCATGATGACCTTCTGGATGAACTCAGCGGTCGGACGGCCCGGACGGAAGCCCGGAATGAAGCCGCCGTTCTTCTTGAGGTTATTCGCAATCTCAACCGGATTGTACTGAATCACCGCATAGAAGTAGCTGAAACCGACGATCAGCAGGAAGTACGCGATCACATAAACCACACTGGTGGTGCTCGTGATACGCAGCATAAACTGGCCGAAGCTGCCCCAGTTGCTGGTGTTCATGAAAGCGAACACGGTAGCCGGGAGGGACGCGATCGACTGAGCGAAGATGACCGGCATAACACCGGACATATTGACCTTGATCGGCAGGTGCGTGCTCTGACCGCCGTACATTTTGCGGCCAACGACGCGCTTGGCGTACTGGACCGGGATGCGGCGCTCGGAGTTCGTCACGAAGACGATCAGGACAACCAGAACAACGATGCCAACCAGCAGGCCGATCGCGGCGTACCACTTCAGGGTGCCGTCAATCAGAGTGGAGATCATCGAAGTGATCATGGTCGGGATACGGGAGATGATCGACGCGAAGAGGATCATCGAGATGCCGTTGCCGATGCCGCTTTCATTGATCTGCTCACCGAGCCACATCAGGAACGCGGAGCCGGCCGTGAAGGTCAGAACGATGACGATCTTGTACATCACGCCATCCTGCGAGAGCAGACCGTAGTTGCTCAGCATGACGGTGTAAGCAAAGCCCATCAGGAGGCCAAGACCAACCGTAACATAACGGGTGATGCTGGCGATCTTCTTCTTGCCTTCCTCGCCGCCATCTTTCTGCATGCGCTCGAGCGCCGGGATGGCGATGCAGAGCAGCTGCATGATGATGGAGGAGTTGATATACGGCTGAATCGAGAGTGCGAAGACGGTGGCCTGAGAGAAGGCGCTGCCGCTCATCGCATTGTAAAGACCAAGAACAGTGTCAGCAAGAGAGTTCTGGAAGTACGCACTCAGGGCCTCGACGTTAACGAACGGGACCGGAACAGCGTTGCCCAGACGGTAGACGAGAAGGATGAAGAGTGTGAACAGCAGTTTCTTACGAAGCTCAGGGATTTTCCAGGCATTTCGAAGGGTGTCAAACACTCAGATCACCTCGTACTTTCCACCTGCCGCCACGATCTTCTCCTTTGCAGATTCAGAGAAGGCAGCCGCCTTGACCGTGACTTTCTTGGTGACAGTACCGTTGCCCAGGACCTTGACGCCGTAGGCACACTTGGTGATAATGCCCTTCTCCAGGAGGGCCTGCGCGTCAACGACAGCGCCGTCCTCGAAGGCATTGAGAGCCGCAACGTTGATAGCCGTCAGCGGCTTGGCGAAAATGTTGTTGAAGCCGCGCTTCGGAACGCGACGGGACAGCGGCATCTGGCCGCCTTCGAAGCCGACGCGGACCTTGCCGCCGGAGCGGGCCTTCTGGCCCTTGTGACCACGGCCGGCAGTCTTGCCGTTGCCGGTGCCGGTGCCGCGGCCCTTACGCTTGCCGACCTGAGTCGAGCCGGCAGCCGGAGAGAGTTCAGAAAGATTCATCCCTTGTACCTCCTTATTCTTCGGTGACCTTGAGCAGATAGCCGATCTGGGCGATCTTGCCGCGGGTCTGCGCGTTATCGGGCTGGATGGTTTCCTGACCGATTTTGCGAAGTCCAAGGGAATTCGCAGTAGCAATGTGCTTTTCAAGACGGCCATTCAGGCTCTTGACCAGCGTAATCTTCAGATTTGCCATTGTGTCGAGCCCTCCTTAACCTTTCAGTTCTTCCACAGACTTGCCGCGGATCGCCGCAACGGCTTCCGGGCTGCGCAGGGACTCGAGGCCCTGCATCGTGGCCTTGACCACGTTCTGCGGGTTGTTCGAACGCAGGCACTTGGTGCGGACGTTGGTGATACCAACAGCCTCCATGACGGCACGGACAGCACCGCCGGCGATAACGCCAGTACCCTTGGAAGCCGGCTTGAGCAGGACGCGGCCGGCGCCGAACTCGCCGATAACCTCATGCGGGATGGTGGTACCGGAGAGCGTGATTTTCTTCATGTTCTTCTTCGCGTCAGCGATGCCCTTGAGGATCGCCTCGGAAACCTCGGCGGCCTTGCCCAGGCCGTAGCCGACAGTGCCCTTGCCGTCGCCGACAACGACGAGTGCGGAGAATTTCATGATACGGCCACCCTTAACGGTCTTGGCGACACGGTTCAGGGAGACAACCTTCTCGATATACTCAGAGGAGGTCTCTGCATTGTTGCGATTGTTGTTGTAAGCCATGATGATTTCCTCCTCCCCTTAAAACTCGAGACCGCCCTCGCGGGCGCCTTCGGCGAGCTCAGCAACACGGCCGTGGTAGACATAGCCGCCGCGGTCGAAGACAACAGCGTCGATGCCCTTGGCCTTCGCGCGCTCGGCAATCATCTTGCCGACTTCGCGGGCAGCTTCCTTGTTGCCGCCGTAGCCGTTGAACTCTTTGTCGAGAGAGGAAGCGGAGACCAGCGTGGTGCCGGTGACATCATCAATGATCTGCGCATAGATGTTCGCATTGCTGCGGAACACGTTCAGGCGCGGTCTCGCGGGGGTGCCGGAGATCTTACCGCGAACGCGGACGTGGCGATGCTGACGTTTTGCATTCTTGTTAACCTTCTTAATCATTTACGGCACACCTCCTTACTTACCAGTCTTGCCTTCTTTACGGATGATCACTTCATCCGAATACTTGATACCCTTGCCCTTGTACGGCTCCGGCGGACGCTTGCTGCGGACTTCCGCGGCAAACTGGCCAACGAGCTGCTTGTTGATACC
>CAZUKJ010000162.1:0-4029 GCA_964620855.1 uncultured Oscillospiraceae bacterium | reverse complement strand
CCGGTGTAGTACAGAATACGCTCGGTGGTAGTGGTCTTACCGGCATCGATGTGAGCCATGATGCCGATGTTTCTGGTGTTTTCCAGAGAATACTGTCTAGCCATGCTGTTATTCTCCTCCGTCGCTTACCAGCGGAAGTGCGAGAACGCCTTGTTGGCCTCAGCCATCTTGTGCGTATCCTCACGCTTCTTGACGGCAGAACCGGTACCGTTGCAGGCGTCCATGATCTCGCCGGCAAGGCGCTCTTTCATGGTCTTCTCGCTGCGGTTGCGGCTGTAGTTAGTGAGCCAGCGCAGACCGAGGGTCTGGCGGCGTTCCGGACGAACCTCGATCGGAACCTGATAGGTGGCACCGCCGACACGGCGGGACTTGACTTCCAGAGACGGCATGATGTTCTCCATCGCCTGCTGGAAAGCGTCGAGGCCGGACTTGCCGGTTTTCTCTTCAATGATCTCGAAAGCACCGTAGACGACTTTCTGGGCCACGCCCTTCTTGCCGTCAAGCATGATGCTGTTGACCAGCTTGGTAACCAGAACGGAATTATAGATCGGATCCGGCAGGATCTCTCTCTTGGGTACATTACCTCTTCTGGGCACTTCGCTTCCCTCCTTCAAATTAAGAATTCATAGGTACTCAGAAGCATATTTTCTTCTGATGGCGCCCCGCCGAGGTTTTCATATATGAAAAACCATCAGCAAGGCATTGCCTTGCGATAAGGTGTAAAAATCGCAATGTTTAAAAATGGTGAAGAAGATTACTTCTTCTTGCCGGCCTTCGGTCTCTTCGCACCGTACTTGGAGCGGCTCTGCATACGACCGTTGACGCCCTGGGTATCGAGGGTACCACGGATGATGTGGTAACGGACACCGGGAAGGTCCTTGACACGGCCGCCGCGGATCAGAACAACAGAGTGCTCCTGCAGGTTGTGGCCGACGCCCGGGATGTAGGCGGAGACTTCGTAGCCATTCGTCAGACGGACACGGGCGATCTTACGAAGAGCGGAGTTCGGCTTCTTCGGGGTGGAAGTACGGACTGCAGTGCAGACGCCGCGCTTCTGCGGAGAAGGCAGGTTGGTGCTGCGGTTCTTCAGGGTGTTCATACCCTCCTGGAGAGCCGGGGCGCTGGACTTGTAAGTGGCCTGCTGTCTACCCTTTCTGACAAGCTGGTTAAAAGTAGGCATTCATTTTCCTCCTTTCTCAATTGTTGCTGACATACAGCTCATATCTTACCCGGAATAACACAAATTATTCCGTAAAGACCAAAATCAGCGCAGGATACCGGCGGCTGCGGAGCCGACTTCAATATCACATGCCTGTCCGAGTTCGTGCATAGTTGCAACCCACTCGACTTCAATGCCCTGCTCAGCGCACTGCTGAGCAATCGGCGCAGTGATACGTTCTTCTGCATTTTCGGCAAGGAAGACCTTGCTGCAGGTGTTATCCTTCAGTGCTCTGCGCAGCTGCTTGATCCCAACGACTTTGGCGGCATTTTTCAATTCCGTGAGCATGAAACAGCCTCCATTTCGCGTAATCTCACGAAATACAATTATAGCAGAACCCCTCTGATCCGTCAAGCGGATCAGAGGGGTCTTTTTGTAAAAAATCAACCAAAATCAGAAGGTTTCATTGTCTATCATGTCCTGTGTGACCTCAGACTCCGGCGAAACGCCTTCCTGGAAGTCACGGTAGACCGTCATGCCGGCGCCGGCCGGAATGAGCTTACCGATGATGACATTCTCCTTCAGGCCGACCAGGTGGTCAACCTTGCCCTTGATTGCCGCCTCAGTGAGGACCTTGGTGGTCTCCTGGAAGGAGGCAGCAGACAGGAACGAATCGGTTGCCAGAGACGCCTTGGTAATGCCCATAAGCAGCGGGCTGTAAACAGCGCGGCGCAGCGGCTGACCATCTTCGGTGGTCTCGCCGGCCAGAATGCGGCTCTCGACCTCCAGATTGGCGTCTTCAAACTCGAACACGTCGACAACGGTGCCGTCGAGCAGATTGGTGTCGCCGCAGTCCTCAACACGGACCTTGCGCATCATCTGACGGACGATAACTTCGATGTGCTTCTCGTTGATATCAACACCCTGCTGACGGTACACCTTAAGGACTTCGGTGATCAGGTAGTCCTGAACCGGTGCCTCGCCGGAGATACGCAGGATATCGTGCGGGGAGAGCGAACCGTCGACGAGCTGCGTGCCCTTGCGGACCTGCTGGCCGTTTTCGATGCGCAGCGTGACAGAGTACGGAACCTGGTACTGGCGGACTTCACCGTCGTCCGGGTTGGTGATGGTAATCGAACGCAGCGCAGAGGTGTGCGACTCGTCCACATCGACGCGGCCGGAGATCTCAGCGAGCTGCGCCATCTTCTTCGGCTTTCTGGCCTCAAAGAGTTCTTCAACTCGCGGAAGACCCTGCGTGATGTCGTCACCGGCGATACCACCGGTGTGGAAGGTACGCATCGTCAGCTGCGTGCCCGGCTCACCGATCGACTGTGCCGCGATGATACCGACAGCCTCACCCATATTGACTTCCTCGCCGGTGGCAAGGTTCATGCCGTAGCAGGTGGCACAAACGCCGCTTCTGGCACGGCAGAACAGCATCGAACGAACGCGGATCTTACGAAGATCCGTCTGGCTGTTGGCCTGCTCGTTCGGGTCAAAGACCAGTTCGTTGCCCTCGTAGTCCACTTCGTTGATCTGCTTCCAGTGGTGCTTCTTGAGCAGGTCGGCATGCTCCTCGTTGAGCATGGTCGCAGTCTCAATGAGCACTTCACCGGTCTCAACATCGATGATCGGGTTGGTCAGGTAACGGCCACGAATACGCTCGACAAAGCTCGAGAGGACCTGGTTCTTCTCGCGGATCTCGAAGACCAGGCGTCCGCGGGTCGTACCGCAGTCCTTCTGGCGGATGATAACATCCTGCGAGACGTCAACCATTCGACGGGTCAGGTAACCGGAGTCAGCAGTACGAAGAGCGGTATCCGTCAAGCCCTTACGAGCGCCTCTGGAGGAGATGAAGTACTCCAGAACAGACAGGCCTTCACGGAAGTTCGCCTTGACCGGGATCTCAATCGTACGGCCGGCAGTGTTCGCCATCAGGCCGCGCATACCGGCCAGCTGACGAATCTGTGCCATAGAGCCTCGGGCGCCGGAGTCCGCCATCATAAAGATCGGGTTGAAGCGGTCGAGGTTATCCTGCAGTGCACCGGTGACATCGTCGGTGGTCTTTTCCCACTGAGAGACAACGAGACGATAGCGCTCGTCGTTGGTGATAAGACCGCGGCGATACTGACGGTCGAGCTTAATGACTTCCTGCTCCGCCTCGCGGATGAGTTCATACTTCTTCTCCGGGACGGACATATCCGCGATCGAAACCGTGATAGCGCCCTGCGTGGAGTACTTATAGCCCAGCGATTTGACCGCATCGAGCATCTCGGTCGCGATGGTAAAGCCGTGCTTGTGGATGCACTTCTCGATGATGACGCCGAGCAGCTTCTTGCCGACGGTGTCATGGATCTCGAGGTCAAGTGCATGCTCCGGATCAGTGCGGTCGACAAAGCCGAGATCCTGCGGAATCGGCTCATTGAAGATCAGACGGCCGACCGTCGCCTTGATCAGGCGGCTTTCAACAACACCGTCGATCTCCTTGCTGACGCGGACCTTGATCGGCATCTGGATGCCAATCGTCTTCTCGAAGTACGCAAGCATCGCCTCATCGGCGTTGTCGTAGCAGTTGTAGATCTCGTACGGACGGATCTCGCCGTTTTCAAGTGCTTCCTTCGCCAGCGCGACATTCGTGCGGATATAGAAGTGGTCGGAATCCTTGATGGACTTGGCGTCATCCCAGATGTTCTTGACGTAGATCTGGCTGTCGATATCCAGTGCGCCGGCCTCCAGTGCCTTGACAACATCCGCCAGAGACTCATAGTTGAGGCTCTCGTCGTGCGCGTCATAGCGCTCGTAGGTCAGGTAGTAGGTACCGAGGATCATATCCTGCGTCGGAACCGTAACCGGCTGGCCGTCCTGCGGAC
>CAZUKJ010000161.1:0-4056 GCA_964620855.1 uncultured Oscillospiraceae bacterium | reverse complement strand
TCGCCAAAATGCCGAAGTACGATATGAAGTACGAGGCGCTCATTCCGGTCGTGCGCGGAGAGATCCCGCTCAAGGCGCACGCGCATCGCGCAGACGATATCTGCACTGTTCTTCGCATTGCAAAAGAAATGAATGTGAAGGTCACGCTTGAGCACTGCACCGAGGGCCACCTGATCGTCGACGAGCTCGTTCGTGCCGGTTGGCCGGTCGCCGTCGGCCCGACGCTCACCAACGCCAGCAAAATTGAGCTGGTCAACAAGACCTTCGACACCCCGGGCATTCTCGCCCGTGCCGGTCTGCAGGTCAGCATCATCACGGATGCCTCGGTCATTCCGCAGCAGTATCTGCCGCTGTGCGCCGGTCTTGCGATTAAAGCCGGCATGGATCCGTTTGCCGCGCTGCAGGCCATCACGATCAACCCGGCCAGGCATCTGGGCATTGCCGACCGCGTCGGCTCGCTCGAAGTCGGCAAGGACGCCGATCTCGTGCTTTGTGACGGCGATCCGATGGTCAGCTCCACCGTCGTCAAGGCCGTGGTGCTCAATGGCAAAAAAGTCGTAGGCTGATACTACTCCGGCGCTGCAATCTGCAGCGCCGGTTTTTCTTGCACACGATGCTCTCATGCGGTATCATGGAGGCAGCGAGGTGATCGGATGGATTCCTTTTATGAACGCGTCTACGCCGTGGTTGCGCAGATTCCGCATGGCAAAGTCGTCAGCTATGGGCAGATTGCCCGGATGATCGGCGCACCGCGCTGCGCGCGGCAGGTCGGCTGGGCTATGCGCGTCTGCCCGGATGACCTGCCGTGGCAGCGGGTGGTCAAAGCAGACGGCTCGATCACCGGCGGCGAATACGCGCAATTTCGCCGCGCCTTTCTTGAAGCCGAAGGCATCCCCTTCCTGCCTGATGGGCGCGTCGACATGGCTCTATGCCAATGGGACGAAAAAGAAACAAGCTGACCGGTGTAAACCGGTCAGCTCTTTTTTCTTAATCAAGGCTGATGATCTCGTACTCGCGATTGCCGAGGCCGTGCTGCACGGCAGCTTCAATCGTGTGGATGCCGTTGCGCGACTCGATGCGCTCAATGAGCGCCGCCTTGCCTGGGTCAGAAGAATTGTAGACCATATCGACGCAGGCCTGATCGACGGCAACCGGGTCGAGCGATGCCAGAATTCCGATGTCCCCCATCTCCGGCTCTGCCGGATGCGCGTCGCAGTCGCAGTCGACGGACAGACGGTTGGCCACATTGATATAGGCGAGGTTCTCCCGGCCGATATAGTCCATGACCGCGCGGTCGGCATCGGCCATGCACTCTAAGAACGAGTCGTGGTCTGCCGTCCAGATGTCCGCCGGGACGCCGACGCCGTGGATGTGCGCCTTGCCGTGCGCCGAGGCGAGACCGATGGACATATTCTTCAGCGCACCGCCGAAACCGCCCATTGCATGGCCTTTGAAGTGGGACAGGATCAGAATCGAATCATAGTATTGCAGGGTCGTACCGACGAAATTTTCCTTCAGGTGGATGCCGTCCGTGACCGGGATCGGCATCTCACCGTCCTCGTCCATGATCTCGCAGGGCGCAATCTCGGCAAAGCCGTGCTCCGTGATCGCCTTCCAGTGTTCGGCGCTCGTGTTTCTGCGGCCGGCGTAGGCCGTGTTGCACTCGACGATCGTGCCATAGAGCTTCTGCACCAGCGGCGCGATCAGCGCAGGCTGCAGGAAATTGTGACCACCCGGCTCGCCGGTCGAGATCTTGACGGCCACGCGCCCTTTGAGCTCTCTGCCAAGCGCCTCATAGATGCGAACCAGCGATTCTGCCGAGATTTCTTTTGTGAAGTAAACTTTGGATTTTTCCATTGTGCAGACTCCTTCCAACCGTTCATTTCTTTTATCATATCTCCCCCGCGCTCCGAAAACAAGTGCTTTTCTAAAAAACACTGTACCCGAAATGACTGGCGTTACAGTCGATCTACACGCAAATAAAGGGTATGCCGCCTGTAAAATACAAGCGGCATACCCTTTTGTTTTCCGTTATGCTCCCCGGCTTCCGCGTTTTTCTTTTTTGAACGCATAGTCCAGTTCGTCATAAAAGCGTTTTTTGTCTTGCTTGACTCTGCCTGCACAGATCGGACATCCGTGCTTCATGGGCCCGGTGCGTGAGTAGACCACGGTTTTCCAGACATGGCCTTCCGCGCACTGCCACCAGACTTTTGCATGGCTGCCCGGCGTCACATCGCACGCCGTCAGATCCTGATTCAGCGTAGGATGCCATTCGGCCGCGATCAATGGAAATCGGGTGTTCAAATCGTTGAATCCCCGCAGCAGCTTTCTGCCTGTGCAATAAGGGCATTGGGTGCCTTGTTTCGTCCGGCTGAAAATCAATGCGCGCCACTCATGGCCCTTATCGCACCGCCACCAGGCATAGCGATTGCTGTTTGGCGAAACCTGGTCCGGACGAAGCGCACCGTTTTTTTCGCTGTGCCATTGTGCGGAAACCTCCGGGAAGTGCGTCGCAAGGTCATTCACGCCGGGAATGATCTTCTTGCCGGCGCAGACCGGGCAACCGCTGTTTTTTCCGGATCGTGCAGAAATCATGGCCCGCCATTCATGGCCGTCGGGACATTGCCACCAGACCTTTTTCGCACTGCCGGCAGTGACATTTTCCGGCGTCAGAGCCTTATTCTTCGTCGGATGCCACTCGGCAGCCAGCTCCGGGCGTGTGGATGCAAGATCATTTTCTCCCAACAACACGACCTGGTTGGAGCAGACCGGACAGCCTGCACCTTCCGCGCGCGACTTCACGACAGCCTGCCATTCATGGCCGCGGCCGCACTGCCACCAAGCCTTTTGTCCGCTGCCGGGATTCACTATCTCCGGCGACAGATCGCCGTTTTTTGTTGGGTGCCATTGCGCTGCAAGAGAGGGATTGCGGGTTCTCAGATCGTTGAAGCCCGGCAGGACTTTTTTTCCTGCGCAGTATGGGCATCCCGTACCGTTGCGCGTCCGATTGGCGACCATAGCCTGCCAGTCGTGACCACGCTCACAACGCCACCAGACCTTTCTCTTGCTTCCGTATGTCACATCCTGCGGCGTAAGGCTCCCGTTCTTCTCCGGGTGCCACTGCTCCGGAAGTTCCGGGCAGTTCTCTTTTGCAAAATCATATAACGTCACAATTTGTACCTATAGAATGATCTGGGCGTGGGGCGGCAATGAAGCCGCCCCACGCAATGGCCATACTTATTTCATTACGAAAGAACGTTCTCGCAGTAGCGCTGAAGCATTGCAGCAGCATGCGCGCGGGAGGCGGTGCCCATCGGCTTCAGAGAACCGTCGCTGTAGCCCTGAATGACGCCGGCAGCAGTCGCCCACTGGACAGCCGGGATCGCATACTCAGCAATGTCAGCAGCGTCAGTGTAGGTCAGCGTATTGGTGCCGGAAACATCGACACCGGCCCACTTGGCATAGCGATACAGGAACGCAGCAAGCTGCTGGCGGGAGATCGCCTGCGTCGGCTTGAAGGTGCCATCGGCGTAGCCGAGGGCAATGCCGTTCTCGCTGGCCCAGGCAACCGCCTCGGCGCAGTACCAGTCTTCGCTCATATCGGTGAAGCTGATCGTGCTGTTCGCCTTCGGGCTGCCGGCCTGACGCCACAGGATCGTGATAATCTGGCCGCGGTTGATCTCAGTGCCCGGACGGAAGGTTCCGTCGGTGTAACCGAGCATCAGGCCGTTTTCAACGCAGTAGTGGACGCCGTCGTGATACCACGCCATCGGATCGGTATCGGAGAAGTTGCTGACCGGGCAGGTCGCATCTCTCGGGCAATCCGCGGAAACGGTCGGAGTCTCCGGCGTCTCCGGCGTCGGAGTCGGAGTCGGGGTCGGGGTAACCGTCTCAACCGTCTCGATTACGAAGGTCGCAATCTTCGCGCCAGTCTCGGTATTGACCATGACATAGCTGCCGTCTTCCCACAGATAGGTGATGCCCTTCACGGAAGAGCCGCTGCTGTTGAGCGCAATGCTGCCGGTGACGCCGTTTTCGGTAATACCGGCCTCATAA
>CAZUKJ010000160.1:0-4058 GCA_964620855.1 uncultured Oscillospiraceae bacterium | reverse complement strand
GTAAGCCAAACGAAAACAGCACCCGGCGGGCGGGTCTGAGACCCGCCCCTCATAGAACCCCTTGATTTTACGCATACCATACTGCGCCCGCTGAACCCGGCGGGCGCAAATTTTCCAACTTGGGAGGCAGTTATGCTCTTTTCCAGCCTGCCATTTTTATATTGGTTCCTGCCGATCGTGCTGGCAGTGTACTTCGCTGCGCCAAAGCGGCTGAAAAATGCCGTTTTGCTGCTGGCCAGTCTGGTGTTTTACGCTTGGGGCGAGCCGAAGTATGTGGTGCTGATGGCAGCTTCGATCCTGCTGGCGTGGGGCTTTGGGCTTGCCGTCGGCAAGGCGAAAAGCACCGGTGCAAAAAAGCTGCTGACCGGTGTTTCGTGTGCGCTGAGCCTGAGCTTTTTGCTGGTGTTTAAGTACGCAGACTTTTTCCTGACGAGCGTTCAGGCGGTGACCGGACTTCCTGTGCCGCTGCTGGGACTGGCGCTGCCGGTCGGCATCAGCTTTTACACATTTCAGATTGTCAGCTATACTGTTGATGTCTACCGCGGCGACGCCGCGGTGCAGAAAAACCTGATCTCCTTCGGCGCCTATGTGACGATGTTCCCGCAGCTGATCGCCGGACCGATCGTCCGCTATACCGATGTTGCACTCAGGCTCGACAACCGAACGCACAGCGTGGAGGGCTTCTGCCTTGGCCTGCAGCGGTTTTTGATTGGACTTGCGAAGAAGGTCCTGCTGGCGAATGCCTTCGGCGATCTGTGCACGGCGTTCCGTGACGCACAGACGCAGACGGTGCTGTTTGCCTGGCTCTATGCCATTGGCTTTACGCTGCAGATCTACTTCGATTTTTCCGGCTATTCGGACATGGCGATCGGCCTCGGCCGAATCTTTGGGTTTGAGTTCCCGGAGAACTTCCGCCATCCGTACTGCTCGCGCAGCGTGACGGAGTTCTGGCGGCGCTGGCATATCTCGCTTGGATCATGGTTTCGGGACTATGTCTATATTCCGCTCGGCGGCAATCGCTGCAAGCCGGCCCGCTGGCTGCTGAACCTCGCTGCGGTCTGGCTGCTGACCGGCCTTTGGCACGGTGCGGCGTGGAACTTCGTCCTCTGGGGTGTGTTTTACGGCGTGCTGCTGATGGCGGAAAAACTCTGGCTGGGCAAGGTGCTCGATCGGCTGCCGAAGGTGGTTTCGCATCTGTATCTGCTGCTGGCCGTGACGCTCGGTTTCGTGCTGTTCAATGCGCAGAGCATGGCGCAGGCAGGAAGCGACCTTGCGGGACTGTTTGGCAGCCTTCCGCTGTACGACGCCGAAGCGCTCTACTATCTGCGCAGCTATCTGGTGCTGCTGGTTGTGGGCGTCGTTGGCTGTACGCCGCTGGCGGGCGAGCTGGTGCGCCGCGCAGAAGCGACAAAAGTCGGGGAGAAGCTCCTTGCGCTGCTGCGCCCGGTTGTACTTCTGGCGCTGCTGCTGCTTTGCACGGCGTATCTGGTGGACGGTTCTTTTAACCCGTTCCTCTATTTCCGGTTTTAAGGAGGGCGGCAGATGAAACGAAAGAATGTATGGATTCTGGCGGTTGCCGCAGTGTGGCTTGCGCTGGCAGTGTGGAGCTGGTGCCGTCCGGCCGATGAGGTGTCTGCCTCGGAGCGCCGCAAGCTGGCGCAGATGCCGGAGGTCACGGCGCAGACTCTTCTGGACGGCTCGTTTGCCGAGGACTTTGAGAGCTATACACAGGATCAGTTCCCGATGCGTGAGCAGTTCCGTATGCTCAAGGCGAGCTTGAGCCTGTATGCGCTGCAGCAGCTCGACAACAACGGCATCTATGTCTCCGACGGCTATGCGGCCAAGATGATCTACCCGCTGCGGGAGGAACAGGTCTCGGCCGCGGCGGCGAAGATCACCAGCCTGTATGAGACATATTTTGCGGATACCGATGCAAAGGTGTACCTCGCGGCCATTCCGGACAAGGGATACTTCCTCGCCGGGCAGGGCGGCTATCTGACGCTCGATTTTGATCGCATGACCACCGTGCTGCGCGAGAACACGCCGTGGGCGGAGTATATCGACCTGACCGACACGCTGTCGCTCGAGAGCTACTACCGCACCGATACGCACTGGCGGCAGGAGGCGCTGCTTCCGACGGCGCAGACCATTGCCGATGCGCTGGGTGCGGACATTGCGGCGGACTATGAAACCATTACGGTGGATGCGCCGTTTTATGGCGTCTACTACGGACAGGCGGCGCTGCCGCTTCAGCCGGATACGCTGCAGTATCTGACGAGCGAGACGACGCAGGCGTGCGTTGTGACAAACTATGAGACCGGCGCGACCGGTGCGGTGTATGATCTGGAAAAACTCGCCGGGGATGACCCGTATGACGTGTTTTTGTCCGGTGCTGCGCCGCTGCTGACCGTTGAGAATCCGCTGCAGGACAACGGACGCGAGCTGGTTGTCTTCCGCGATTCGTTTGGTTCGAGCCTCGTGCCGCTGCTGCTCGAAGGCTATGAGAAAGTGACGATTGTGGACACGCGGTATATGATGCCGGCCTTCATCGGCCAGTTCGTCGAGTTTTCAAACGACTGCGATGTGCT
Source organism: uncultured Oscillospiraceae bacterium (assembly GCA_964620855.1). Lineage (GTDB taxonomy): Bacteria > Bacillota > Clostridia > Oscillospirales > Oscillospiraceae > CAKTOF01. The sequence goes on along the minus strand of CAZUKJ010000160.1, from coordinate 1,470 downwards.
GTTTTTGTACAGCTCGCTGCTGCTCAATGAGAGCAATGTGCTGCGCTAAGGTCAGCAAGGATAACGAAAAAAGGGTGCTGCATTTCGCTGCGTCCTCATAAGAAGCCATAGCCCCTTCCCTTGAGCTGCCGCAAAGCGCCGGCGGGAATGGCTGAAAACAGTTCCGGACCACAAGCTTGTGGTCCGGAATCTTTGTTTTCTTATTCGGACTCTGCTTTTGCAAAATCCTTTTTGATTGATATGAACTTATGAGACCGTGATTTCAGCCTGCAGCGGAAGCTGGGCAGACGACGGGCCGACCAAAACCGTCCGTGTGCCTGCGGCGCGCACCCACTTGTCCTTTTTGCCGTCGGCGCGCGTGGCGAGCGGCGCATTCGGGTCCCAGTAGCACAGGCTGCGCGCCGGGATGCGGATCTCGGCCTGCTGCGTCTGACCGGGGGCGAGGTCTTCGAGCCGCGCAAAGCCGCAGAGCTGCTTGGCGGCCATCTGGATACCGGCCGGGACGACGGCTGCGCCGAGGTAGACCTGCGCGATCTCCGTGCCGGTGCGGCTGCCGGTGTTCGTGACGGAGAAGCGGACAAGGAAGCCGTCGCCGTCCGGCTGAACCGTCAGCGCGCTGTAGGCAAAGGTGGTATAGCTCAGACCGTGGCCAAAGGCGTAGAGCGGCGCAATGCCTTCGCGGTCGTGCCAGCGATAGCCGGTGAAGATGCCCTCGTCAAAATCGATGCAGACGCGGCCGTCCTTTTCGTAGCCCTGATAGCGCCGGTTCAGCCGATCCGGGGTGTCGGTGATCGGCGTATCCTCGTTGCGGTACGGGAGCGTCTGCGGCAGCTTGCCGGACGGGTTGACCTGTCCGGTCAGAAGCTCGGCGATGGCCTGACCGCCCTCTTGTCCCGGCAGCCAGATGTTCAGCATTGCGTCGGCAATCGGCTCCACCGAGCCGAGCGCGTAGACCAGACCGTGGTTGACGACGACGATGAGCTGCGCATCCGGCTGCATCGCGCCTTTGACATTGTACAGCAGACGCAGCTGTTCGTCTGGGATCTCCAGCGAATTGCAGCGCATCATTTCAAACGGGTTTCCCTGACCAAGCGGCTCAAGCGCATAGTTCTCGCTGAGGAAGAAGATGACCTTCTTCGCCTTGGCCGCAGTGACAAGCGCGGCCGCGTAGTCGACCATGCGCTGCTCCGGCTGAACCCATGCCAGTCGTACCTGCAGATCCTTCTGCACAAGCGTCGCATGGATGCACAGGCGGATCGGGTAGGCCGTGTCGGCTTTGAGATTCAGGATCGCACCGCGTACCTCCATGCCCTCGGGCGTGCAGACGGGATAGCCCCAGGGCCACTGCGCGCCTTCGCGCAGCTCGGTTGAGCCGATGGAGACGAAGCCTGTGCCGTCGAGATCAATCTTGAAATCGGAATTGCCGCCGATTGCCTGCAGGATCAGGCGGTATTCGCCGTCGGTCGGCAC
>CAZUKJ010000159.1:0-4125 GCA_964620855.1 uncultured Oscillospiraceae bacterium | reverse complement strand
AAATAGACTGCCTGAATTTATCCGTTTTTAAGGATGGCTTCGGCGCAGCGAATTCCGTCAACCGCAGCGGAAACAATTCCGCCGGCATAGCCGGCGCCTTCTCCGCATGGATACAGACCGAGAATCTGACTCTGCAGTGTTTCGTCCCGCAAAATACGGACCGGAGAGGAACTGCGTGTTTCAGGAGCAGTCAGAACTGCATTCGGATCAGCAAAGCCGGTCAGCTTCTTCGCCAGTGCGGGAATGGCCTGCTCAAGGGTATCGGTGATCTTCTTTGGAAGGATTTCGTGAAGATCACAGGCGATAACACCGGGCTGATAGGTTGGAGTAACGCCGGAGAATTCAGTCGTTGGCCGATGTGCCAGAAAATCTCCGACCGTCTGTGCGGGGGCTCGGTAATCGTTGCCGAGACGGAAGGCTGTCTGTTCGATGCTGCGCTGCCAGCGCATTCCGGACAGTGGGTCTTGTTCCGGGAAATCCTCGGGATGTAGCGTGACGAGAAGTGCGCTGTTGGCATTGTTGCCGTCGCGTTTGGAGTAGCTCATGCCGTTGGTTACAACGCCACCCTCTTCGGAGGCTGCTGCAACGACGTGACCGCCCGGGCACATACAAAATGTATAGGCGCTGCCGCCTTCAAGATGACAGGCGAGCTTATAACTTGCCGGAGGAAGCAGGGAAGCGGCATCGCCATATTGTGACTGGTTGATGGCGGCCTGAGAATGTTCAATTCGGACGCCCATGGAAAATGCTTTGGCCTGCATGGGAATATCTTGATCATAGAGCGCCTGTACCGTGTCGCGCGCACTGTGCCCGATGGCCAAAATGACCTCGCGGCAGTCGATCCGGCCTTGATTGGTCGAAACGCCGACGATGCTTCCTTGCTCAATCAGCAGCGATTCAAGCTTGGTGTCGTACCGGATTTCGCCGCCCAGTGATCGAATCCGCAGGTCCAGATTCTCAACAACGGTAGCGAGAACATCGGTTCCAACATGGGGAAGTGCATCGTAGAGAATTTCAGCTTGTGCGCCGGCTTTGTTCAGCTGCTGCAGAACCCATTGGATGCGGGGATCGTGCGTTCCGGTGTTCAGCTTTCCATCGGAAAAGGTGCCTGCGCCTCCTGCACCGAATTGTACGTTGCACTCCGGGTCCAGGCTGCCGCCGGACCAGAATTGTGCGACCTTTTGCTGCCGCGCACGAATATCGCCGCCACGCTCGATCACGATCGGCTTTGCGCCCGCTTCTGCCAGGACAAGGGCTGCGAACATTCCTGCAGGGCCAAATCCGACGACAACAGGACGAGAAAGGTTATCTGGGGCGTGTGGGATGCTGTAGACAAAATGGTCGGCGCGCGTGATTTTTCCGCCTTTTGCATTTTGAAGGATTCGGTTTTCTCCGGATGTGACAACGTCAACCGTGTAACGGATTCGGACATCGTGCTTCTTGCGTGCGTCGATGGATTTTTTCCGGATAATGAGCTTTTGGATTTCGTTTGGCTTCTTGTTAAGAAGCTTAGCTGCCTGCTTCCAGAGCCTGCTTTCATCTTCTCCGGGAGACAGGGAAAGGTCTCGGATGCGAATCATTCAGTGACCTCCTTATGTTTCAGTTGCCCTGCAAGACGGCCCGAAGACCATGCCCATTGCAGGTTATATCCGCCGCAATCACCGTCGACATCAAGCACTTCGCCGCAGGCGTAAAGGCCGGGCACAAGGCGGCTTTCGAGGGTTTCCGGATCAAACTGATCTCCACACGCGCCGCCTGCGGAAACCTGCGCGGCATCAAAGCCCATTGTTCCGGTGACAGGCAGACAGAACGACTTGACGGCACTTGCGATGCGGCCAATGTCTGCATCGGTCACATTGGAAAGCGGCACGGCAAGGTCAAGGCCGGCGTAACGGATCACAGTTCGACCAAGGCGATTGTGAAGCACACCGGTCAGTAGATTTTCCAGTGTCAGTTGATCAAAGCGATTCACCCGTTCATACAGCAGCGCTTCGAGCGCGGCCTGATCCATCAGCGGCATCAGATCAAGAACCAGCGTGCTGCTTCCGATGTTTCTTGCTGCCTCGCGGGAGACTTCAAAGATCGCGGGACCGCTGACACCGTATTCGGTAAACTGTACCTCGCCGCTGGTCTGGGCCAGCACATTGGTGGCGCTCACAAGTGTTACGTCGGCGTCTGTGCGGACACCCTTGAGTGATTTGACCCAGCGGTCATCTGTTTTCAACTGAACGAGCGACGGAGTAACCGGCGTGACACTATGCCCGAGAGAACGCAGGAAACCGATGCCGTCTTTTGTGCCGCCGAGTTTGCCGCCTGCCTGACCGCCGCAGGCGAGAATAAGCTTGTCTGCATGACGGCTGCCGCTGTTTGTTTGCACGGTGAAGCCTTTTTTTGCGCGCGTAATGGTGGAGACTTCTTCACCACAGAGCAGTTCAACACCTGCCTGATCGAGCGCAAAGCGAAGGACGTCAACGACACTGTTTGCACTGTCGGAGAATGGGTAGACACGTCCGGTTTCCTCGGCCACAGTAACGAGGCCGAGGCGAGAAAACCAGCTGAGTGTCTGCTTTTCGTTGAAGGCGCGGAGCGCATAGAGCAGCTCAGGCGTTTCTGTATGAAAATACTGGCTGTGCATATCCAGATTGGTGAGATTGCAGCGACCGTTACCGGTAGCGAGCAGCTTGCGGGCCGGACGGGCCTGTCGTTCAAGCAAAATGACATGATTACGGCTGTTTTCGCTGGCGCTCAGAGCAGCCATCATTCCGGACGCACCTGCGCCAATTACGATGATTTCCATAGTCTCACTCCGTTGATTTTTCTTATCAATTAATTGTATCACACCTGATTTCAAACGACAATCATAGAATCCAGAGATTCTATCTTGCTGCATCCAGCTATCCAATTTGGTCATTATTTGCTGAATGTGCTGCAAGGAGAGGCTAAAATTCAGTAAATAGCATATTGCAATGTGCAATTTAAAGTGATAAAGTAAATATAATATAATTCCCTAAGGGGGAGGACTTTGCGCATGAAAAATATGAATTTTAAGCGAAAACTGCCCATTCCGCAGGATATCAAGGCGCAGTATCCGCTTACTGATGAGCTTGCTGCGGTGAAAGCGGAACGCGATGCAATGATCGCAGACGTCTTTACCGGGAAAAGCGATAAACTGATCCTGATCATTGGGCCATGCTCGGCAGACAGAGAGGATGCAGTTCTTGATTACTGCACCCGACTTGCCCGCCTGCAGGAGAAAGTGGAAGACAAGATCGTCATGATCCCGCGCGTATACACCAATAAGCCGAGAACAACCGGCGAGGGCTATAAGGGACTGCTGCATCAGCCAAATCCGGAAAAGGAAGCGGACATGCTTGAGGGCCTGATCGCCATTCGCCGTCTGCACATTAACGTGCTTGCCCAGACCGGCCTTTCAACAGCAGACGAGATGCTCTATCCTTACAACTATCGGTATCTTTCCGATGTGCTTTCGTATGTCGCGGTCGGCGCGCGAAGCGTGGAAAATCAGGAGCACCGTCTGACATCGAGCGGTATTGACGTCCCTGTTGGTATGAAAAATCCGACCAGTGGTGATATCTCCGTCATGCTTAATGCTATTTTGGCGGCCCAGCACAGTCATACTTTTATCTACCGCGGCTGGGAAGTTGAGACGGCGGGTAATGAGCTTGCTCATGCGATTTTCCGTGGCTATGTGAACCGCCATGGTGAAGCGATTCCGAATTACCATTTTGAAGACCTGGAACATCTTTATCACTCGTACACGGCGAAAGGGCTGCAGAACATTGCGCTGATTGTTGATGCAAACCACTCGAACTCGAATAAGAAGTTTGCCGAGCAACCGCGTATTTGCAAAGAAGTACTTCATTCGTGCCGTCATTCTGACGCGATCCGCAACATGGTCAAGGGCTTTATGGTTGAGTCCTATCTTGAGGAAGGTACGCAGAAGATTGGCGAGCGCATTTATGGCAAGTCGATCACTGACCCGTGCCTTGGCTGGGATGCAACCGAGCGTCTCGTTCAGGATATTGCCGATTTGATCTGATGGAATTAAAAAGGGCCTGTTGCAAAATAGAACCGGCTGCAATAGGGGCGCGCGTTCCTGGCAGG
>CAZUKJ010000158.1:0-4155 GCA_964620855.1 uncultured Oscillospiraceae bacterium | reverse complement strand
GCCATCGGCTACGGCGGCATGACCGCGCTCAAGGCTGTCAACCGCGTCAAAGAAGAACTCGTGCGCGCCAACCGCGCCGTTCCGAAGGAGTCGGCGGTCAAGCTCGACCTGTCGCCGTCGACGCCCAAGAAGCAGCACCACAGCGAATCCGGCATCATCGTCGAAGACCTCGAGAACTGCCTGATCAAGCTCTCGCGCTGCTGCACACCGGTTCCGGGCGACGATATCGTCGGCTTCGTCACCAAGGGCTACGGCGTCTCGATCCATCGCCGCGACTGCCCGAACGCCGCCGGCGCCGCCTCTCCGGAGTACACCGGCCGCTGGGTCAAGGTCGCATGGGAGGAAGCCACGGCCGATCCGTTTACCACCACCCTTGAGATCGACGCGGAAGACCGCGATGGTCTCGTCCTCGATATCGCCACAGTCATGGCCTCGCTCAAGGTCCGCGTCTCCGAGCTCTCCGCCAAGAGTATGCCCAACGGCCGCGGCCTGACCACGCTGACATTCGAGGTCCGCAATGTCAACGACCTGAACAACGTACAAAACAAAATCCGCGCCATCCGCGGCGTGACGATGATCCGAAGGGGGCACAGCTGATGCGCGCCGTTGTAACCCGCGTAAAAAGTGCTTCTGTCGAAATCGACGGCCGGATCAACGGCCAGATCGGGCAGGGTCTGCTGATCCTGCTCGGCATCGCTCCGGACGATACCGAAGCGCACTGCAGAAAGCTCTGCGACAAGCTGCTTGGTCTCCGGATTTTTGAAGACGATGCCGGAAAAATGAACCGTTCGCTCAGCGATGTCGGCGGGCAGGTGCTCGTTGTCAGCCAGTTCACGCTCTACGGCGACTGCAAAAAAGGCCGCCGTCCGAGCTTCATCGGCGCAGCCGGCCCTGACATTGCCATCCCGCTCTATGAACTGTTTCTGTCCGAGTGCGAGCGGCTCGGCTTCCCGCCGCAGCACGGCGAATTCGGCGCCGATATGCAGGTTGCCTCTGTCAACGACGGCCCTGTGACACTGATCGTCGACACTGACGAAATTATGTAAACTTCTCATGAGGTGATAAGCATGAAGATCTCTGCTCTGCAGGTCGGTGAACTTGCCACCAACTGCTATATTGTCTGGGACGAAACCACGAACCGCGCAGCCATCATTGATCCCGGTGACAGCGGCAAATACCTGCTGCACTACATGGCCGAGCGAGGCCTTTCGCTGCAGATGATTTTGCTGACGCACGCGCATTTCGACCATGTCGGCGGCGTGCGCGAGATCATGGCGTCCAACCCCGTGCCGATCTATATCTGCCGCGATGAGTTCGCCGCGAGCTACGCCATGTCCGAAGGCATGCTCGACGGCGACTGGAGCTACACCTATTACGACGAGGGCGACGAGATCACGCTCGACGCACTCACCTTCCGCGTGCTCCGCACGCCGGGCCACACGCCCGGCTCGGTCTGCCTGCAATGCGCCGACGTTCTGTTCACCGGCGACACGCTCTTTCAGGGCTCGTGCGGCCGCACCGACTTCCCCGGCGGCAGCTGGCAGAAGATGAACGAATCCCTGCGTCGGCTCTACCGTCTGGAGGGTGACTACACCGTTCTCTCCGGGCACACCGGCTCGACCACGCTCGAACGCGAGCGCAAATCCAACTTCTTTATGCTTCAGGCAATGCAGGACGAGACATGAAGCTGTATCTTCGCGGACATTCGTACCGCTACGCAATGGAGCAGCTCCAACTCTCCCTGTTCCCGGCAGAAAAGGTAGAGTATGTAACGGCGCCGTTTGCCGGATGTGACGGCGCCGTTTCTTCGCTGTCTGAGGGCAAGGAATATCTGACGGCCACAGCCAAAATCACGCTGCACGGCAAGACTGCTTTTTCTCGCCGCCGCATCCGCAAGGCAGATGCGACCGAGCCGCTGCGCCGCCAGATCCTGCGCCAGTGCTACTATCGCGCCGCCGTGTCGCTGCTCGGCAGCGAGATGGCATGGGGCGCGCTCTCCGGCGTCCGCCCAAGCAAGCTCACCACGCGCCATCTGCTCGCCGGAGGCACACCGGAGTCTGCCGATGCGCTGATGAAAAACACCTACTATGTCAGCGCATCGCGCCGGAGGCTCTGCGTGGAGTGCTCGGTGGAATCGGCGGCCGCAGCATCTCTGCTGCAGGAAAACGACATCTCCCTTTATGTCGGCATCCCCTTCTGCCCGACCCGCTGCATCTACTGCAGCTTTGTCAGTCAGGCCATCGAAAAAAGCGGCGCGATGCTCGAGCAGTATCTTGAGGCGCTGCTGCAGGAGATCGAGGCGACGGCCGAGCTGCTTGCGCAGATGCATGTGCGCGTCCGCACCGTCTACATCGGCGGCGGCACGCCGACCACGCTGTCGGCGTCCCAGCTCGACCGGCTGATGGCCGCCATCGACCGCAGCATCGACCACTCGGCCCGGTTGGAGTACACCGTGGAGGGCGGCAGACCCGACACGCTCAGCCGGGAGAAGATGGATGTGCTCCGCCGTTACGGCGCAGACCGCATCAGCATCAACCCGCAGACAATGAACGACGCCGTGCTGCGCGCTGTCGGACGCCGCCATGACGCGCAGGCGATTGTCGACTCGTTTGCCGACGCCCGCGCCGCAGGCTTTGCCGCGATAAACATGGATCTGATCGCCTGCCTGCCCGGAGACACCCAGGCCTCGGTTGCCGACTCGCTCTCCCGCGTGATCGCGCTCGGCCCGGAGAACATCACCGTCCACACCCTGGCGCTGAAAAAGGGCGCGGCGCTGTTTGACCGCAGAGAGCATCTGGTCTCCGACGAAGATGTGCGCGTCATGGTCACAGACGGCGAAGCGGCGCTGCGCGATGCCGGATACCACCCGTACTATCTCTACCGGCAAAAGTACATGTCCGGCAGCTTTGAAAACGTCGGCTGGACGAAGCCCGGCAGCACCTGCCTTTACAACATCTACATGATGGAGGAGCTGCAGACCATCCTCTCGGTCGGCGCGGGCGGCATGACCAAGGTTCATTTTGAAGGCGGCAGACTCGTCCGCTTCCACAACCCCAAATATCCGAAAGAATACATCGAACGCATCGGCGACGTCTGCGCGCACAAGCGCGATCTTGCGCGTGTCATGGCCGGTGAGTCTGAGTCATAAACTTCCAAAGGAGGCTGTCTATGGACACTCTGTTTTCCAACATTACCGTTGTCACCATGAACGAAAGCTTCGAGGTGCTCTACAATGCGTTTGTCGGCGTGACCGACGGCAAGGTCTCATATATCAGCCGCACGGCGCCGGACGATCAGCCGAAGCAGATCATTGACGGCACCGGCATGGTGCTCATGCCCGGCCTGATCAACTGCCATACGCATCTGCCGATGACGCTGCTGCGCGGCTATGCCGACGACTACGATCTGCAGACGTGGCTCAATGACCACATCTTCCCGCGCGAAGCCAGGCTCGACGACCGCGCCGTCAAGGCAGGCACGCTGCTTGGCATTGCCGAGTGCCTGCGCTTCGGCGTCACGAGCGTTTCGGAGATGTACGACCATGTTGACGCCATCGCCGAGGCGGTTGCCGAAACCGGCATCAAGGCCAACATCTCCCGCGGCACGACCATGTTCCTCGGCGACGAGTTCGACTTTGAGACCTTCCCGGCCTGTCAGGAGCTGGTGGCCGCCAAGGAGAAATGGCACGGCTACGACAACGGCCGCATCCAGATTGAAGCGTGCATCCACGGCGAATACACCTCGACCTACCAGCTCTGGGACGCGCTCAGCGAGTATGCCATCAACGAAGGCATCGGTATGCATGTGCATCTGTCCGAAACGGCCGCCGAGCACGAAGCGTCGCTCGACCGCAACGGTCTGACCCCCGCGCAGGTGCTCGACTGCCACAATGTCTGGAAGACGCGCGCGATTGCCGCGCACTGCGTCTGGCTCGACGAAGACGACCGCAAGCTGCTGGCCAAACGCGGCGTCTCCGCCGTCCACTGCCCCGTCAGCAACCTCAAGCTCGGCAGCGGCACGGCCGATGTGATGGCAATGGTCAAAGACGGCATGAACGTCTGCCTCGGCACGGACGGCGCCGCCTCCAACAACAACCTCGACCTGTTTGAAGAGATCAAAGCCGCCGCGCTGACGGCCAAGGGCCGCAAGTGCGAC
>CAZUKJ010000157.1:0-4161 GCA_964620855.1 uncultured Oscillospiraceae bacterium | reverse complement strand
GGGCAGCGTGTGCATCATGGCAAGCTGCACATCCTCAGGCAGACTGGATGAGAAGCCCTGAATGTACCATTCGTCGGTGCCGAGACCGCACGGCTCCAGGAAGAGCTGATGGCGCGGCTTATCGGCGAAGCGAACGATTTTGTCCTCGATAGACGGACAGTAGCGCGGGCCGACGCCCTCGATTACACCGGAGTACAGCGGCGAGCGGTGCAGGTTCGCGCGGATGATCTCATGCGTTTGAGAATTTGTGTAGGTCAGGTAGCAGCAGACGCGGTTTTCCCGCGGCGTTTTGGTGGAAAAGGAGAATGCCGGTGCGTTTTCATCGCCGTCCTGACGCTCCATCTCGTCAAAGTCCAGACTGCGGCCGTTCACGCGCGGCGGTGTGCCGGTTTTAAATCGGCGCAGCGGCAGACCGAGCTCACGCAGACGGTCCGACAGGCCGATGGCGGCGTGCATGCCGTCCGGGCCGGAAGAATATGCCGCTTCACCGGTGATCACGCGGCCATCAAGGTAGGTTCCGGTTGCGAGAATGGCGGCGCGTACGGAATACACCGCGCCAAGGTGAGTCACAACGGCGGAAACTGCGCCGTTTTCCGTCAGAATATCGACGATCATGGCCTGTTTGAGATCGAGGTTTTCCTGACGCTCAAGCACGCGCTTCATGTCCTCCTGATAGGCGCGGCGGTCAGCCTGCGCGCGCAGGGAGTGGACGGCCGGGCCTTTACCGGCGTTGAGCGTGCGGTATTGAATGCACTGGCGGTCGGCTGCCCTGGCCATCTCGCCGCCGAGCGCGTCGAGCTCGCGGACCAGCTGACCCTTGCCCGTGCCGCCGATGGCAGGGTTGCAGGGGAGATTGCCGACGGCATCGAGATTGATTGTAAAGACGACGGTGCGCAGACCGAGCCGCGCGCTGGCAAGACCGGCTTCGATGCCGGCGTGACCTGCGCCGATGACGGCGACATCATAAGTGCCTGCGGGATATCGATTCATGGCGGATTCCGCCTTTCATTAGGGATTGTCAATTTTATATTGTACCGCGCTTAGGGCTGATTTGCAAGGGGAGCGATGTCGAGTCCTGATGAATTGAACGGGTTGGCGATGTTAACTCCGGCATTTTTGCCAATCGTTGAAAGAAACAGTAAAATATGATAAAATGAATTCAAAGATAAACGGGAATTGGAACGCGAGCTTCCATGCAGGAAATCATCACAAAGTTGACATCAAAAGATGATACATACGCGTGTGCCGTTGCGGATAAAATTACATCTGAAAGTCAAGATACCGATGAATGGTATGTGATTGCTGATTGAACAGGATATGACAGAAACAGAAAAAGCATTCACAAAGGAAAGGGTCGTGTGATATGGCGGGTAAAATCATTATGTGGACTGTTACTTTTGGCTGCGCAATCTTGTTTTTTGCGATCGGCGTTTATGCGCAGAAACTTAAAAAACCGATGTGGTTTTGGTCTGGTTCTGAAGTAGACGCTTCCCAAATCACTGATGTAACACGGTACAATAAAGAAAATGGTGTTATGTGGCAGTTGTATTCCTTGTGGTATTTCGCAGCAGGATTGGCAGAATTTTGGAATCCTATCATTTCTCTCATATTCCTTGTTTTGAGCTGCACGGTAGGCATTGCTCTCTTAATTGGTTCGTATAACAAAATTTATAAAAAATATCGAGTATAATGAATTCTGGTTTATGGAGTTGATATACCTGCTCTGTTCCAATGATATGCTCCCGCCATGAGAGACAGTGAAAAACAAAACTGTCTTTTATGGAGGGAGTGTTTTCTTATGAGGACGCAGCAAAAGGTTTGCCCGTATTCTGTCGTGCGCATATCGTGCATGAAGTTTTATGCCTCACAAAGCAGAGTGCTTCCTGCAAAGCAAAAAAGGAGTGCTGCATTTTGCAACACTCCCTTAGTCTGTAAAATACCCTTCCGGACTTACTCAAGCCTCGGGCTCAGCCGGAGGCTTTGACGATATTGAGATTATTCGCAGCCGCCGGAGCAGTGATCGCAGTCGCCGCAATCGGCCGGGAACATGGCCGGATCGTAAGCGATGCCGTTGCGGTCATAATAGTCCTTGACCGCGGCACGAACGGCTTCCTCAGCCAGAACAGAGCAGTGGAGCTTGGCGGGGGGCAGACCGTCGAGCGCTTCGACAACGGCTTTGTTCGACAGCTTGAGCGCCTCGTCGACCGATTTGCCCTTGATCAGCTCGGTGGCCATGGAGCTCGTGGCGATTGCGCTGCCGCAGCCGAACGTGTTGAACTTCACATCGACAATGATGTTGTCTTCGACTTTGATATACATGCGCATGATATCGCCGCACTTCGGGTTGCCGACTTCACCGACGCCCGATGCGTCGTCCATCTTGCCGACGTTGCGCGGGTTGGTGAAATGGTCCATTACTTTTTCGCTATATAACATGGTTACGTTCTCCTTTCACAAGAGCATCCCACAGCGGGGACATATTACGCAGGTACGAGACGATCTGCGGAACCTGCTCGATGATATAGTCGACTTCTTCTTCGGTGTTCTGCTCGCACAGCGTCAGACGCAGAGAGCCGTGGGCTACTTCGTGCGGCAGGCCGATGGAGAGCAGGACATGGCTCGGATCGAGCGAGCCGGAGGTGCATGCCGAGCCGGACGAGGCGCAGATGCCCTTCGCGTCGAGCAGAAGCAGCAGGGACTCGCCTTCGATGCCTTCAAAGACAAAGTTGGTGTTGCCCGGGAGGCGGTGCTCGAGCGAACCGTTGAGCTTGCTGTGCTCGATCGTTGTCAGGCCGGCGATCAGCTTGTCGCGCAGGGCCGTGACGTAAGCGGCGTTTTCCTCGAGGTGGTCACACGCTTCCTTGAGCGCTGCGGCCATACCGACGATGCCTGCGACATTTTCTGTACCGCCGCGCTTGCCGCGTTCCTGCGCGCCGCCCTCGATGAGGTTATACAGCGGAACGCCTTTGCGGGCGTACAGCGCGCCGGTGCCCTTCGGACCGTGGAACTTGTGCGCTGCGATGGAAAGATAGTCGATGTTCATGGCCTTGACGTCAATGGCAATGTGGCCGGCGGCCTGAACGGCGTCACAGTGGAACAGAACGCCTGCTTCGCGGCAGAGCGCGCCGATCTCTGCAATGGGCTGCACCGTGCCGATCTCGTTGTTGGCGAACATGATGGTGACGAGCGCCGTGTCCTCGCGGATCGCAGCTTTCAGCTCGTCGAGACGGACCAGACCGTCTTCGTGAACGTCGAGCAGGGTGATTTCGAAGCCCTGCTGCTTTTTCAGTGACTCGAGCGTGTGCAAAATAGCATGATGCTCGAACTTGGTGGAGATGATGTGCTTTTTGCCCTGCATGATGCCGCGGCGAGCCGCAGACACAATGGCCTGATTGTCCGCCTCGCTGCCGCCGCCGGTGAAGATGATTTCACGCGGTTCGGCGCCCAGACAGGCGGCGACGGTCTCGCGCGCTTCGGCCAGCGCTTCAGCAGACTTCTGGCCGTGCGTATACAGGCTGGACGGGTTGCCGTAGAACTCGGTGAGGTACGGCATCATCGCGTCGAGCGCGGTTTTCGACAGGGCGGTGGTGGCCGCATTGTCGGCGTATACGAACATGAGAATACCCTCTTTCGTGGTAGGATTTACTTTGTGGTTTTATGATAACGCGTATCTCCTACAAAGTCAATAGGAGATATAAGAATTTGCAACGGCGCAGCGGGGCAAGGGATGCGGGCTGCTGCGGCAATGTCACTGGGGGATCGTGCCGTTGAGGACATCGGAGAGCGTGACGGATTCGAGGAAATGGTCGACAATATGATCGAGCCGCTCCCACAGCGGCAGCGCAATGCAGTGGCCCAGCTTCGGGCAAGCGTCTTCCTGCCGGCAGGATACCGGCGCGAGCGTGCCTTCGACCAGCTTTAAGACGGCGCCGACCGTACACTGCTCCGGCGGCATGGCCAGGCGATAGCCGCCTGTTTTACCGCGGGTCGACTCAACGAGTTCAGCTTTGACGAGCACGGAAACGATGGCTTCGAGATATTTCAGCGAGATTTCCTGCCGTTCGGCAATGGATTTGAGCGGAATATATTCTCCCTGCGGCTGCTGCGCGAGGTCGAGCATGACCTGCAGAGCGTAGCGCCCCTTGGTAGTAATGTTCATAG
>CAZUKJ010000156.1:0-4289 GCA_964620855.1 uncultured Oscillospiraceae bacterium | reverse complement strand
CTGTCCATGGGATTGGGTACTTTGAGATATTGCTCAAGGAAGCAGACATCGTCTTCATTGAGATAGGCCGGTGCATCATAGGAGTCAGAGGCGCGTCCAAACCGGATCAGATTGGCGATACGGTTAATGATGACGGTGGTTTTTCCGCTTCCCGCGCCGGCCAAAAGCAGCAGCGGGCCCTGAGTATGCAGGACGCCTTCTCGCTGCTGCGGATTTAAATGTGAAAATTCGGCTGTAATAAACTGACGCCTTGCATCTGCAAAGCGCTGTTCAAGTGCTTGAAGCATGGTATCCCCCAAAGAACATATTTTTCTATATTATATACTTTTTCGGGGTGATTGGAAAGCCTAAAAAAATGTTCGCAGTTGAGCGATTGCGCGTTTTTCTACACGAGATACCTGCACCTGAGAAATTCCAAGTAATCCGGCGATGCGCTCTTGTGTCAGGCCATGGAAATATCGCAGATCAATGACCGCTTTTTCTCGTTCCGGCAGCAATGCAATTGCCTCGCGAAGTGCAATGTGTTCCACGAGAGTTTCTTCCATGCTCCCGTCGGTCAAAACGTCTTCCAGAGTAAATCCGTCTTCCCCGCTCTCCCGCTGGATGGACTCGGCGCGCGCTGTTGCCAGTTCGGCGGATGCAATGTCCTCCGGCGAGAAGCCGGTTTCTTCACTTAACTCAGAAATGGTCGGCTCTCTCAGCAGCTGTCCGGTCAGGCGTGATCGGGCATTTTTGATTGCAGCAGCGCGTTCTTTCACGGTACGGCTCACCTTGATCGAACCATCATCGCGGAGAAAGCGTCGGATCTCTCCTGCAATCTTCGGAACGGCATAGGTGGAAAACTGCGTGCCATAGTTCAGATCAAACCCTTCGATTGCCTTTAAAAATCCAACGCAGCCAAGCTGATACAGATCGTCCGGATCAACACCGCGGCCAAAAAAACGGCGCGCTACGGACCAGATCAGGCCGTTGTTTTCCACAACAAGCTGTTCAGACGCTGTTGTATCGCCGCGCTGTGCGCGCTGCAGCAGATCTTCCGTGCAGCAGTTCACGACCGGCCGCCCTTCCGGACTATTTTTCGCTTCATGTGAACGGTTGTCCCCTTCCCGGGGTGCGATGACACCTTCAGGTCCGTCATGAAACTCTCCATGATGGTAAAGCCCATCCCGCTTCGTTCTGCGCCGCCGGTGGTATACATTGGCTCTCTGGCTTGCTCAATGTTTTCGATTCCGCATCCGCGGTCTTTAATTACGAGTTCAAGGACATTGTCTTTGAGAATTTTGGCTTTGAGTGTAATCATGCCGATCTCATTGGGATACCCATGTACGATACAGTTCGTTACTGCTTCCGAAACAGCGGTTTTAATGTCTCCGAGTTCTTCAAGATTAGGATCAAGCTGCGCTGCAAAACATGCGACAGCAGCCCGCGCAAACTGTTCGTTGATCGAAAGGCTCGGGAATTCAATAACGATGTAATTTTCAGCTTTCATATGTGTGCCTCCTTTAAACGATTTGAGTAATTTTCTCGATATTGGCCGCGTTGAGGACGCGGCGAACCTGCGGCGGCAAATTCTGCAGCTGCAGCGCGCCGCCAAGCTGCTTCATGCAGCGTGCGGTATTGAGAACAATGGCAATTCCGCTTGAGTCCATAAACGTTACGGCCTGAAAGTCCAGGGTACACAGCATTGGCAGATACAGTTCCAGCTTCGCTCCAATCTGCGTAATGAGCTCGCGTGCTGTGTGGTGGTCAATCTCTCCGGTTAATGCGATTGTCAGATGCTTGTCCTGTACATAACTGGTCAAATTCATTTGTTTCACCCCAAAAAAATAGCGTACATCGGGAAATACCGATGTACGCTATTATAATCATACAGTTTACAGGCATTCTGTCGAACGACGCGGACGAGAACAGATTCAGAAAATAATCAGGGGGTTTGCTGTGAAAAATACTGCACAGCTTCTCCAGCCAGATAGACGCTGCCGCAGATCAAAAGCAGTCCGTTTGGCTCGATCAGGGCACATGCCTGGGCAATCGCCTGCGGAAGTGATGCACAGGCAACAACCTGACGGCAGACTTCCGATGCCGTTTCGGCAGCTTCGGCTGCGGTCAAAGATCGTGGAGAATCTACCGGAACGCTGTAAAAACGAACTGCGCGTCCTGCTACCTGATTCATGCATTCGGCATAGCTTTTGTCTCGCATCATCCCCATGATAACACTGAGCGGACGGTCCGGAAACAGCGAATCGAGTGCGCGGCAAAGAGCAGAAATCCCACCGGGGTTATGTGCTGCGTCGATGAGAGTGTCCCATCTGCCGCGAATGAGCTGAAGCCGACCGGGCCACCGGCATGCCTCAATTCCATCGGCAATGACGGATTCTTCAATGCCAAGCCTGCGGCAGATTGCAATAACACAGGCTGCATTTTCGACCTGATGTTCGCCCAAAAGAGGAACATGCACACGAAGACCGTTTGACTCCAGAATTGTGCCGTGGTCGTCAGAAAGCAAAACGGATGGTAATGCAGCTTCGACACAGTCCGCACCTGCTTGTGCTGCAGCTTGTCGGATTACGGTGAGCGCATCTGCTGCTTGCGTGGTGGGAGTAATCACGGCGCCGGACTGCTTGATGATTCCCGCCTTCTCTTTGGCAATTTGAGCTGCAGTGCTGCCTAATTGCTCAGTATGGTCGAGAGAGATGGCCGTGATACAAGCCGCAGCCGGTGGCGGAATCACATTGGTGGGATCAAAGCGGCCGCCAAGACCGACTTCAAGGACAACATAATCGCAGCGCTGCTCTGCAAACCAGCACAGTCCAATGGCCGTGATCATTTCAAAAGAATTGATCGGGTCAAACCCCTGAGATTCCAGGTCCTGTTGTGCCTGCAGGACAGCCTGTGTCCATCGGCACAGATCTTCTTTGGAGATCATAGTGCCGTTGATTTGAAACCGTTCGCGAAAATCAATCAGATACGGTGAGGTAAACAGCCCTGTTTTGAACCCCGCTTTTTGCAGTACGCTGGAGGTCATCGCGCAGACTGATCCTTTTCCGTTTGTTCCGGTAATGTGAACGCAGCGCAAAGACATCTGCGGATCACCCAGCTGCCAAAGCAGCCGGGTGATCCGGTCAAGTGTCGGTTTTGTACGAAAGCGCTGCCTGCCGTCAATAACGGCAATGCACTGTTCGTAATCCATTACGGGTTCAGACGAGCGAGACTGTCCTGCAGCTGAGCGAGCAGTTTGAGCTGCTTGTCCTCTTTTTCGCGTTCTGCGGCAATGACATTTTCGGGTGCACGCTCAACAAACTTCGGGTTATTAAGCTTTCCCTGGATCACAGAGAGGTTCTTTTCCGCCTTTCCGATCTCTTTTTCGATGCGTGCACGCTCAGCAGCCAAATCAACAAGCTGTGCCATCGGCATATAGAGTTTTGCCTCGCCGG
This sequence comes from uncultured Oscillospiraceae bacterium, assembly GCA_964620855.1. GTDB lineage: Bacteria > Bacillota > Clostridia > Oscillospirales > Oscillospiraceae > CAKTOF01. The sequence goes on along the minus strand of CAZUKJ010000156.1, from coordinate 855 downwards.
TGATGGCTTCCACCATGCCGTCAGCACCCTCGGGGGCGGCAGCGGAGATCACAACATTGTCCGAGTAAGCAAGACGCATCAAGAAGCCTGTACCACGCTCATAAATGGCGGTTTTTTCCGTCACGATATACAGCGTAGACTTCTTCGACGGCGGAACATTCATTTCTGCACGGCGGTTTCGGACCGCGCGAATTGCGTCCATAACCGATTCCATAGCAGCTTCTTCCTGCTTGAAGCTCAGTTCTTCGCGGTATTCCGGCCACTGGGAAATCATAATTGATTCACCCATGTGCGGGATCGCCTGCCAGATTTCTTCTGTGATGAACGGCATATACGGGTGCAGCAGTTTCAGGAACTGATCAAGGACATAGACAAGGACCTGCTGGGCCACCGTCTTGCTCTCTTCCGATCCGTCATAGAGGCGAGCCTTGGTCAGTTCAATATACCAGTCACAGTAGCTGTCCCAGATAAAATCATAGATTTTCTGAACGGCAATGCCAAGCTCATACTTCTCCATGTTTTCGGTCACTTCGGCAATCGTGGTATTCAGCTTGGAGAGAATCCACTTATCCTCGATTTCCAGCTCAGAAAGATCCGGCAGTTTGTTTTCCGTCACATTCAGATTCATCAGAACATAACGGCTGGCGTTCCAGATTTTGTTGGCAAAGTTACGCATTGCTTCACAGCGCTCCACATAGAAACGCATATCGTTGCCGGGGCTGTTGCCGGTAATCATATTCATGCGCAGTGCATCGGCGCCGTAAGACTCCACCATTTCCAGCGGATCAATGCCGTTGCCCAGCGACTTGGACATCTTGCGGCCTTTATCGTCACGGACGAGGCCGTGGATCAGGA
>CAZUKJ010000155.1:0-4289 GCA_964620855.1 uncultured Oscillospiraceae bacterium | reverse complement strand
TGAGCAGCACGATGGCCTGTCCCATGAACATGGTGCCCATGGAGAAGTACATGTTTTTCAGGCGGGCGAACGGCCAGCCGGTGAGAACGCCGACGATGGCAGCCAGAACAGCGCCGACCAGGATCGTGATCCAGAACGGCAGCTCCAGATACAGCGCCAGCATACCGGCCGCGTATGCGCCAACGCCCATAAATGCACCGTGGGCGAAGGACATGTTGCCGGAGATCAGAATGACGCGCATACTGACCGCGACAACCATGTTAATGACGATGGTGATAAAGATATTGATCCAGGAGCGGGAATTGAGCCCCAGCGGAAGCAGGGCAAACGCCAGCAGAAAGATCACGAAGGGCAGCGCCTTGGTAATTCTCGATTTCATCTTCATCCCCTCCTTAATCGTGGCCAAAGAAGCCCTTGGGCTTGATCAGCAGCAGGATGACGACAATGGCAATGGGGACGGCACTACCTGCGTTGCCTGCAAAGAGGAGCGGGCAGACACAGTCCAGTAAGCCCATTACCATACCGGTGATCAGAATGCCGTTCATAGAGCCGGCGCCTGCCAGCATGACCAGCATCAGAATACGCAGGTTCATGGTGTCGCCCATGTTGGACGAGAGACCCTGGTAAGCACCCATCAGGCAGCCGGCGACAGCAGCCAGCGCGCAGCCGATGGCACAGACCAGCGCGGAAACCCGGTTGATATCAATGCCCTGCAGCGCAGCGCCGAGACGGTCCTGCGCAACGGCCTCCATCTGGCGGCCAAGGGCGGTGAAGTTGACGATGTACAGTGCGATCAGCAGCAGCACCAGACCGATACTGAAGGTGAGCAGGCGCTCGTTGCTGATAAAGACGCCGGCGATCTCCGTGCTGCCGGTGGCGTAGGCCGGGATGACCAGCGCCTGGCTGCCGGTAAGGATGTTGGCAATGGTCGAGCCAATGGTCATGAGCGCGACGCCGATCATAACGATCCGGTCAAAGTCTGCCAGGAAGGGACGGAACATCACGCGCTCGAGCAGCAGACCGACGACTGCCAGAACGATGGCAGCAACGACCATTGCCAGCCAGTTGTTCATGCCTGCGGCGGCGCAGAGATAATAGCACAAATAAGCGCCGACCATGTAGAGAGCGCCATGGGCCAGATTGATGGTGCCCAGCATGTTGAAAATAAACGCAAATCCCAGAGATGCCAGAATATACATGATTCCCAACACAAGAGCGTTTATCACGATCTGCAAGAAAGATCACTCCTTTAAAATACGGCGGAGGAGCTTTGAGCTCCTCCGCCGTGAGCCTAACTCATGTGTCTGTCGTGTGAGTTAACAGCGGTTAGGGAATCAGCGTCTCGATCCACTCGGCAAAGTACCAGCCGCCCTCTGCTTCGGGGTCAATGATGGAGACCGAACGCGGGCTGCCGACGGCATGGTTGGCAACGCCATAGGTGGACTCGCCGCCGATGGTGCCGGTGCCGTAAATGGTCTCGATCGTGCCGCCCTTGGCCCACTCTGCCGCAACGACAGTCGGGTCAACGGAGCCGGTCTTCTGCATCAGCTGCAGGATGATGTACAGGCAGTTGGCAGCGGCGCCGTCGAAGGTGGCCGCGCTCTCGTCGCCATACATCTTGCGAACCTGCTCAACGAGGGCGTTCAGGATGTCGGTGTTCAGGTCCTTGTCAGCTTCACGGGTGGACGGTCCAAGGGTGAAGGCGTTGTAGCTGGCATCAGCACCGGCGTACTCCATCAGGGTGGTAGCGGTCTTGCCCTGCGCGCAGGCGCAGACCATGTCGCTGCCCATGGCGCGGACGGCCTTCAGCAGAGCACCGTAAGCGTCCGGAGAGCCGTTGCCCAGGAAGGCGTCGGCGCCGGAGTTGACGAGCTGCTGCGCGTAAGTGGTGTAGTCAGTGGTGTCACCGGGGTAAATGACCATCTGGTCGAGAACTTCGATGTCGTAATCGCTGGCGATGGTACGCATCAGTTCGATCATGGTCTCGTCGAGGCCGTTGTCGTCATTGGCAAGGATGACGGACTTGACTTCCGGATAGTACTTGGCCAGGGTGGCGAATGCAGTGGCGTAGTCACCGCCGGTACCGTTAGAGCCGGTAAAGGCCAGCGGGTTCTCTTCGGTGATGTAGCCCGGGGCGAGGACGCAGTAAGCAGAGATGTGCATGATCTCTTCTTCCTCGAAGACGTTGGCGATGGTGTTGACCCAGAAGTCGTTGGTCTCGACGACGAAGTCAACGCCGGCGTCGACCAGGGCCAGAGCCGCGGTGTTCAGCGCAGCGTAGTCGGACTGGCCGTCAACGCAGACAGCTTCGAGCGTGTAGACGGTGTCGCCGACCTGCCAGCCGCCGTTATCGTTGATGTACTGGATCATCGCATTGAACTCGTTGTAGTTCGGAGTATCAACGCCGGCGAACCAACCGGTCTGGTGGGTCAGAAGGCCGACCTTCAGGGTACCGGTCTTGGTCTCTTCGGTCGTGGTGGTGTCGCTGCTGCCGCCTTCGTCGCCGGAGCCGGCGCAGGCGCACATCGCGAACACGAGAGCGAGAACCATAACAAGCGCAAGGATTCTCTTTTTCATTTTTTTTCCTCCTCAAAAAATATGAAATGTTAAATATGTCATTTAACCTGGGAACATTCTAACACGGAATGTTGCACAAATCAATCATTATTTTGCCGGTGTTATATGTCATTTTCCACAGATTGCAGAGGGCGTGGTGAAACGGTCCGCAGAATGTGTTTTTGCTTGACGGAACTGACAAAATGTGGTTTACTGGAAGCATCATCCAATTATTTACCGGGAGGGTTCGTCATGGATCTGCTCAAAGGCAATATCCGCTCGATCTACTTTAAATATCTTTTCGCGGCGCTTGGAAGCGCACTGGTTGTCTCCATCTATACGCTGGTGGACATGATCGCTGTCGGACAGTACGAAGGCCCTGTCGGCTCGGCAGCAATGGCATGTCTGCAGCCGATGTTCACGCTCTTTATTGCACTGGGCCTGCTTTTCGGCATCGGCGGCTCGGTCATGTTTTCCATTGTGCGCGGCCGCGGCGGCGCAGACGACGCCAACCGGTTTTTTACGGTGTCTGTGATCATCTCGCTGGCAGTCTCTGCAGTTATGACGCTGGTCTTCGTGCTGTTTCGTGAGAATCTGCTCAGGCTCTTTGGCGCGGATGAGGAGCTTCTGCCCTACTGCAACGAATATGCCTACTGGCTTACGATGGCTGTCCCGTTTTTCCTGATGGTGCAGGTGCTCAGCATGTTCCTGCGCAATGACGGTGCGCCGTTTCTGGCGACGATGTCAACCATCCTCGGCGGCTGCTTCAATATGTTCGGCGATTACTTTTTCGTCTTCACCTGCGATATGGGCATCGGCGGCGCGGGTCTTGCGACCTTCCTCGGTCAGGTCATCTCCACGCTCGTTCTGCTGGTGCATTTCTTCCGGAAGAAGAATACGCTTCGTCTTGTTCGGCCGACCGGCTTCCTGTCGGGGCTTAAGGAGGTCTGTGCTGCCGGCTTCTCGCCGTTTATCGTCGATATTTCGTTGGGCGTGACGATTGCCATCTTCAACAACCAGATCATTCGCCTGTCGGACTCCGACCATCTGGCGGTGTACGGCGTGATTTCCAACTGCATCATTCTGTTCCAGTCGCTGTTTTATGGCGTGGGTCAGTCGATTCAGCCGCTGGTTTCGATCAACCACGGCGCAGAGCAGCACGATCGTGTGCGGAAGCTGCTCTCGCTGGCCTTGGGTACGGCTGCGGTAATGGGTGTGCTGTTCTGCGGTGTGGTCGAACTGTTCCCGGAGACGATTCTCCGCCTGTTTATGGATGTGACAGACTCTGTCCTCGTCATCGGCCCGGCTATTTTGCGGACGTATGCGATTGCGTTTTTGCTGATGGGCGGCAGCATCGTTGCCAGCTACTACTTCCAGTCCATTCTCAAAAACGGTCATTCGCTGCTCATTTCGCTGCTCCGCGGCTTCATTTTCTGTGCCGTGCTGGTGCTGCTGCTTCCGGCTGTGTTTGGTTTTGATGCAATCTGGTGGGCAATGCCGATCACGGAGCTGCTGACGCTGATCGTATCGTTCGTGCTGATCAAAAAGAGCGGAACTCCCGTTGCGGCATAACAAATAAAATTTAGAGGCGACTTGGGGCATCCCCAAGTCGCCTCTTTTGTTGTGAAGATCAGAACTGGTGAGCAGCGGCGTAAGCATCGCGGTTGACTTCGCGGAGGTTGCCGACTTCGTAGCAGTCGCCGATCATGATCACACGATCCGCAGCGCCGTAG